>CALZKX010000116.1 GCA_945788155.1 uncultured Flavobacteriaceae bacterium | reverse complement strand
ATGAGCTTCGCTCGGTATCTTCAACAAAAGCTGTCGCTTTTATCTCGATAATCCTCAAGGGGACAATGTCATCTTTGGGAATTCCTCCCTTGAGGGAGGAGCAAGGAGGGTGTTTACAATAAATAAATACATATCACACTAACAATCAAGTAATTATATTTTGACTATATACTTTTAGTTATATCGAACTCACGTTAAAATATGATGCTAAACTTAAGGCAAATAGTGGCAATAAAATTCTAAAACCTACTGATGCTGCGAGACCTATGCCTAAAAATATGCTAATGAGGGTTTCTGTTGTCATAGCCCTTAAATCCACAAAGAGGACATTTTTTTAATTTTAATGAATGTCTAAAGTTAACCAAATTCTTTTTCTTACTAAGCATCAAAAAATTCTCTAAAAAAGTTTTAAAAATAAATTACCTCGATGCATGCATGCGAGGTATTAATTTGAGTTTGCTTTGCAAACATAATATATACCGAACCAAGGGTTGGGGAATTAAACCTAATAGATTCCTGCCTTCGTAGGAATCTATTAAAAGCAATTAGACTGCAACTAAATACTGCGACTCATTTTTATGTCTCAAAGAAATCATCCTTAAAGCCAATTAGGTAGAGTTTTTCTTTAGCTCTTGTTACTGCAGTGTACAGCCACCTTAAATAATCTCTATTAACACCTTCTGGCAAATAGGGCTGTTCTACAAAAACCGTGTTCCATTGTCCACCTTGCGATTTATGGCAAGTAATAGCGTACGAAAACTTTACTTGTAAGGCATTTAAATACTTATTGTTCTTAACCTTTAGAAACTTTTTATACGAAGAGGTTTCATCTTCGTAATCTTTTAATACTTCTTGGTATAGTTTATTAGCTTCTTCGTAAGGTAATGATGGTGTTTCTAAATTAATGGTGTCTAACATTAAAACAGTTTCAAAAGGGCGCATTTTTGGATAATCTACTATACGTACTTTAACTTCGGCAAACCGAAAATCATATAGCTCTTTAATACTAAAAACCTCTAGAACTTCAATGATATCACCATTAGCGATAAAACCTGCTTCGCTTGTAGGTTTTAGCCAGAAATAATTGTTTTTTACAATCATTAAATAATCACCAGCAGTTAATTCATGTTCGTTAAATAAAATGCGAGAGCGAATTTGCTGATTGTATAAGTTTGCACGTTTGTTAGACCTTACAATTATTGCTGTTTCTTCGTTGCCAAGATTACTGTAAGCGTCATTAATGGCATCCATGATTTCGTAGCCATCTACTAAACGAACAATATCTTTAAAACCATTTATATTAAATTGGAACGAGTCAAAATACGATCCAGCTAAAGCTTCTCTTAATAAAGTGGCGTTAAATAGAATACCCGAATCTTGTTCTTGTCGTACAACTTCGTCCAACTCCATTCTTATTACGTCTTTATTATAACTTAATTCCAAAGTATTTTCATTCAAAGCAGGGCTTAAATCGAGTTTTATTGGAGGCAATTGTGCTGTATCGCCAATTAACAATAATTTACATTGGTGTCCAGAATACACGTATTGTATTAAATCGTCCAACAAAGAACCGCTTCCAAACAAACTGCTTTGACTAGGAATATCTGAGATCATAGAGGCTTCATCAACAATAAAAATAGTTTTCTTGTGTTTGTTTGGTGCTAATACAAATGATACTTTTCCACTATTTGAATATCTTGCAGCATACATTTTTTTATGAATGGTAAACGCCTCTTTTCCTGAATAATTTGAAATTACTTTTGCAGCTCTACCAGTTGGTGCCATGAGAACAGCACTTTTTTTTGCCTTCCATAAATTTGCAACAATGGCTCCAATGATTGTTGTTTTGCCAGTACCTGCAAATCCTTTTAAAACATATAAGGAATTTGGATTTGTATCGAAAACATAATTTGCAAGTTGCTGTAAAACAATGCTTTGCTTAAGCGTTGGTTCAAAAGGGAAGTCGTTTTTAATAATTGTGTGAAATTCTGAGGAATTCATTAAGTTTTAATACAAATTTTGAATTTATCAAAGATATAAATGATTTTTACTAACAATAACTTTCGTGAATAAAAAAAAATTGTAGATTTGCGTTAATCCATTAATTAATTTTTAATAAAATAACTATGTTAAATATTATTATTGCAGCTATTGTTGTAATCGCTCTTACAATTGGAATCGTTTGGGTAATCGATAAATATGTTCCAAAAAAGGTTAAGCCTTATATAATGATTGTACTTTGGGTACTTATTATATATTTAGGATATGCGACGTTTATGTCGGTTTATGGTGAAATTCAATTTAACAAACTAAAAAATAAACGCTATGCTCAAGTCATAGAAAGTTTAATCGATATTAGAGATGCCGAATTGGCACATAGAACAGTTACAGGAAGATTTGAAGGAGATTTTGATAACTTAATTAAGTTTATAGATACTGCACAATTTACAATAACACAGCGTAAAGACTCTACCATTTTAGATGTTGAAGCTACACGACGTTTTGGAGGTGTTGAAACCACTAAAGAAATTATTGTAATAGATACTTTAGGGTATGTGTCGGTAAAAGATTCTTTATTCGGTGCAGACCCAAGATATAAAACAATGATGAACATACCTTCGGCCCAACCTGGAGCTAAATTTGAGCTTAAAGCTGGATTTTTAGAACAAAATGGATTAAAGATTCCTGTGTTTGAAGCAAAAGCATTGAAATCGGTAATATTATATGATCAAGATAAAAACCTAATCTCAAAAGAAAACCAAGTAATCTCAGTTGATGGGGTAAATGGTGATGCTATTAAAGTAGGTTCTATGGAAGAAATTAACACTACAGGCAACTGGCCTAAAAACTTTTCAAACGAACAGTAAAATAGACATATTACAAAACAATGTATTGTCCATTCAGGTTAGCTTGAGTGGACTTTCTTTTTGTGTCTTGAATTCAAGCACACAATCTATTGTTTTTTATAAAAGTTTTT
>CALZKX010000115.1 GCA_945788155.1 uncultured Flavobacteriaceae bacterium | reverse complement strand
TCTTCTTTAGTCTCTACTGTTTCTTGTTTTGTAACAGCAGGTGCTTCGCTAGCGCTACCTTCAATTTCTATTACAGCTATGGTTTGGCCTACTTGTACAACATCATCTACCTCAAAAAGTTTTTCAACTAGGACACCATCAACTTCACTTGGTACTTCGCTGTCTACCTTATCTGTGGCTATTTCAAGCACAGCTTCGTCTGCTTCAATTGTGTCTCCAACATCTTTTAACCAAGAGGTTATGGTTGCCTCAGCAACACTCTCTCCCATTTTAGGTAACTTAAGTTCAAATTTTGCCATATCGATAATATAAAAGCAGTTTTAAGGTTATTGACTGCAAAATTAGAGAAAAATGATTAATTCTGTTGCAGTTTTTTCAATAAATTCTATTTAAAATATAATGACTTCCCCTTTATTATTTGAGCTATCGCTACCTATTATAAAGTTAGATTGATCCACTAATATTCTGAATAAAATCCTCTTCTTTTTATTCAAATTTATCATATTAGAAATGATTTCTTTATAAGCCATCGATGAAACGTCAAAAATAACTGTGTTATTTTCTTCTATGGTATCTATGGTATCAATTAGCTTGACAGGTTTTTTTAGTTTTTTTTCTAAATACTGTGCTTTTTTATTTGAAAATGTATAGATGCATTCTGAAATTACTATGTCGTTCTTTGGTTCTTTACGTAGCATGAATGCTAATTTTATTCCGAACCAAACAAACATATCGAAAATCGAATTAGATTTAAAGTGCTTTTTATAAAACACTTGCATCGCTCCATAAAAACGTTTCGCATACGATGTGTCTTTTAATGTACTTTCCCCTTTATAATGCACACATATTGTGGTGCCTACATAGTAATTATTAAATCCTTTTTTTATTGATTTATACGATAAGTCAATATCTTCGCCATACATAAAATAATCTTCGTCAAAACCGTTTAACTCATTAAACATAGCTCGCTTCATAAACATAAAAGCACCAACCAGAATGTCCACTTTTGCAATACCATTTTCTTGAACATGATTTGCATAATAATTACTTGAATTTCCTCTTATTTTCTGCAATGCCACTTTAACCACAGGAATATTACGCTTACTTTCAGGCAGAAATTTACCAGAGCCATCTATAAGTTTACAACCAACAATTCCTAGGTTTTTTTTTGCTTTTGAAAAATCAAGCAATTGCAAAAATGCATCTTCAGGAACAACAGTATCAGGATTTAAAATACATATATACTCTCCTTTGGCTAATGCTACGCCTTGGTTATTTCCTTTTGAAAAACCTAAGTTTTCTTTGTTTTCTATTAAAATAACATCTGGGAATAGTTGCTTAACCATCTCACAACTATTATCGGAAGAGTTATTATCAACCACAATAATTTCAGCATCTATTTTCGATGTAGCTGCTTTTACACTATGCAAACATAGTTCTAGAAAATAGCGAACATTATAGTTTAGTATGACGACAGAGAGATTCAAATACTATTACATTTTTAAGGACGCTTCAAAAGGCACTCTGTTAATAATACTTCTCCCTAAAGTCACCTCATCGGCATATTCCAACTCATCACCAACCGAAATTCCTCTAGAAATGGTAGATGTAATCACATCATGCTCTTGAATTTGTTTATAAATATAGAAATTTGTTGTATCGCCTTCCATTGTAGAACTTAATGCAAAAATCAATTCTTTTATCTCGCCTTCTTTTACTTTTTCAACCAAAGAAACGATGTTTAAATCGTGTGGCCCAACACCATCCATAGGTGAAATTTTACCACCTAAAACATGATACAAGCCTCTAAAGGTACTCGTGTTTTCTATTGCCATGACATCTCGAATATCTTCAACTACGCAAATAACATCTCTTTTTCTATGCGGATTAGCACATATTTCACAAACAGTAACATCACTAATATTGTGGCAACTTTTACAAAACTTAATATCTTCACGCATTTTTGTCAATGCTATAGATAAGTCATTGGTTTGCTCTTTAGGTTGTCGCAATAAATGCAACACCAAACGCAATGCTGTACGTTTACCAATTCCTGGTAATTGCGACATCTCGTTAACGGCTTTTTCAAGTAATTTTGAAGAGAATTCCATGGTTGCGAATTTACAATTTTTATCCTGCAATCAAAGAAGCTGCCTGTGAAAGAATTTGAATTATTTGGAATTTGAAAATTTTAATTTGTACTTTGAAACCCAATACTAAAACAAATGAATCCAACACAAATTCTTCTACTAATTGCAGCTTACTTTGGAGTGCTAATAATAATATCTTACTTCACTGGAAAAAACGATAGCAATACCGATTTTTTTAAAGCTGGAAAAACATCGCCTTGGTATGTTGTAGCTTTTGGAATGGTTGGTGCATCACTCTCAGGTGTTACCTTTATTTCGGTTCCTGGTTGGGTCGAGGGATCGCAGTTTAGTTACTTTCAGGTTGTTTTAGGATATATGGTTGGATATTTTGTAGTGGCTTTTGTGTTAATGCCAATTTACTACAGACTTAATGTTACATCTATTTATGAGTATTTATTGCAACGGTTTGGTGTTGTAAGTCATAAAACTGGTGCTTTTTTCTTCTTTGTCTCTAGAGTTATTGGTGCAGCATTCCGTTTGTTTTTAGTCGCAATAGTATTACAACAATTTGTATTTAATGCGTGGAATGTCCCTTTTGAAATCACGGTTGTTATTTCTATTTTATTGATTTGGATTTACACTAATAAAGGAGGTATAAAAACCATTGTTTGGACAGATACGTTACAAACGCTATTTATGATATTGGCTGTTATTTTATCTATCTATTTTATAAATGACAACTTGGGTTGGACTTTTGGAGAATTTCTTGCATCCAGTGAACTTAAAGAATACAGCGATGTTTTTGTCACTGACAGCCTTTTAGAACGCAGTCATTTTATCAAATCGTTTCTTGGAGGTATGTTTATTACCATTTGCATGACAGGGTTAGATCAAGATATGATGCAAAAAAACTTGACTTGCAAATCGCTAAAAGATGCTCAAAAAAATATGATTTCTTTTAGCATCGTACTTGTAGCTGTTACCTTTTTGTTTATGCTGTTAGGAGCTTTGTTATACATTTATGCTAATAAAAATAACATTTCAATGCCATTATTGGATGGGGAACCTAGAACCGATTTATTGTTTCCAGAAATAGCGCTAAATAGTGGTTTAGGCATCACACTAGCCATCACCTTTATGTTAGGTTTAATTGCAGCAGCGTATAGTAGTGCAGATAGTGCCTTAACCTCTTTAACCACATCTTTTTGTGTTGATTTTCTGGACATTGAAAAAAAGCCAAAAGACCACCAAAAAAGTGTTCGTAAAAAAGCGCATATTGCCATGAGTATTATGCTAGTAATTGTTATTATAATTTTTAAATATGTATTAACAAGTAATGTTATTGATAGCTTGCTTACGGTTGCTGGTTATACCTATGGTCCATTACTTGGTTTATTTGCTTTTGGAATATTTACCAAGTACCAAGTAAAAGACAAATATGTTTGGGTTGTAGCGTTATGTTCGGCAGTACTAATTGCAATTATTGGAAGTATTCCACCAGAAAAACTAGGAGGCTATGTTTTAGGCTACGAATTACTACCTATAAATGGCCTACTAACCTTTATTGGTTTAATATTGATTCGTAGAAAGCAAGACTAAAGTACATGACATTTCAAAATTAATATTATGTGCATTTAATAGCTCAAAAAACTCTGGGTTTTCGGTGCCTGGATTAAAAATCACTCTATTTGGGTTTAGTGCAATGATATAATTGTAATACTCTTTTTGGCGTTTTGCATTCAAATATAATGTAACAGTATCCACATTTGAATAATTCATAAGTTCACTATCAATGTTAACACCTTCAACCTCTCCAGTCTTCAATCCAAATGCAACAGTTTCAAAGTTATTAGCTACCAAGCGCTGTATGGCATAATTTGAATATCTATTAGAGTTTAATGATGCTCCAAAAACAAGGGTTTTTTTCATATAAATGTTAAAAAAATGTTAAGACGTGTTAAAAAAAGTAACAGGATGTAAATATGGTCGTCTGTTAAGTATAAATGTAGTAAAAATACATTTATTATATACAACATCAATCAATCAAAAAACGAATGAAAAAACTAATCACATTGTGTTTGGCAATGCTCTTTATTGTACAAAACACAC
>CALZKX010000114.1 GCA_945788155.1 uncultured Flavobacteriaceae bacterium | reverse complement strand
CTTTGGTTAGAGGTCAATTTAGCAGCAGTACTTTTACAGGTCAAGAAGGAAATCAAGGGCCTTATAAGTTACAAGGGCAAAATGGCGAGCTATTTGTACTGATTGTGTCTGGAAGCGAAACCGTTTATGCAAATGGAATTGCTCTTGAGCGAGGAGAGAATAAAGATTACATTATAGATTATAATGCTGGCGAAATTATTTTCAATGCGACCTATCCTATTACTTCCGAAATGAGAATGGTTGTAGATTACCAATTTAGCGACAGAAATTATTCGCGGTTTGTTGGTTATGGTGGCGGAAATTACCAAAGCGACAAACTAAAAATAGGCGCTTCAGTGTATACCGAAAATGACACTAAAAATCAACCTTTACAGCAAAATTTATCGACCAATCAAGTACAAATATTAAAAGATGCTGGCGATGACAATGCTTTAATGGTAGCACCATCAGCAATTCCTGAACCTTTTAGCGAGAATAGAATTTTGTATAAAAAAGAAAGCATCAATGGGGTTGAAGTATTTGTGTTTTCTAACGACCCAAACGACGAATTATTTGGCGTAAGGTTTACAGCAGTTGGAGACAATCAAGGTAATTATGTGGTAAGTAACACTAACGCCATTTCTACAATTTACGAGTATGTAGAACCAGTTTTGGGAGTTCCTCAAGGCAATTTCGAGCCAATAGTGCAATTAATAGCACCAACAAAATTACAGATAGCTGTAGTTAATGGCTCATATACACCTTCAGAAAAAACGACTGTTGATTTTGAAATTTCTGCTAGCAAAAACGACCTTAATTTATTTTCGCCATTAGATGATGCCAATAATGATGGGTTTGCAGGTAAATTAAAAATCACACAAAGTATCGTTAAAAATGATAGTCTTTGGAATTTAAACGCTTTTGTAGATGGTGATTATATTCAAAAAAACTTTAAAACCATTGAACGTTTATATAATGCCGAGTTTAACAGAGATTGGAATTTAGATATGCCTCTTGGAAATCAGCAATTATTAAAAGCTGGAGTCGATTTATTTCATCCACAAAAGGGAATAGCAACCTATCAATTTGAGCATTTAGGGTTTTCTGAAAATTTTAATGGAAACCGTCATGTTGTTTTGGCAGATCTTAGGTTAGGAAGGTTTAATGTGTTTTCTAATTCTAGCTTTCTAACGGCAAATTCAAGTTTAAATACATCAAAATTTTCAAGGTCTTTTAATAGAATTGCCTACAACTTTAATAAAGGGTGGATTGGAACAAAAGTAGCTGTTGAAGACAATCAGCAAAAGGAAAAATTAACAAATGAGTTTACAGCTTTAAGCCAAAAATTTTCATCTTACGAAGTGTTTACAGGAATTGGCGACAGCACCAATGTATTTGTGGAAATTGGTTATAAAAACAGGGTAAACGATAGTATTAAAAATGGCCAGCTTCAAAAAGTGAATACCTCTAATACATATTATATAAATTCTAAACTTATTCAAAATAACAACACCAATTTAGGTGTTTATATAAACTATCGCGTTTTAAAAAGCGAAGAAAAGGCTATAGAAGATTCACCATCATTAAACTCTAGAATTCAATATAACCAAAAGTTATTTAAGCAAATAATACTTTGGAACACGGTTTTTGAGACCAACTCAGGAACCTTGCCTCAACAAGCCTTTACATATGTTCAGGTCGAGTCAGGACAAGGTGCTTACACTTGGATTGACTATAACAACAATGGCATACAAGAACTGGAAGAGTTTGAATTGGCACAGTTTCAAGATCAAGGCCAGTATATAAGGGTATTATTGCCAAATCAGGTGTTTTTAAAGACG
Source organism: uncultured Flavobacteriaceae bacterium (assembly GCA_945788155.1). Taxonomy (GTDB): domain Bacteria; phylum Bacteroidota; class Bacteroidia; order Flavobacteriales; family Flavobacteriaceae; genus Pontimicrobium. The sequence goes on along the minus strand of CALZKX010000114.1, from coordinate 23,901 downwards.
CATCAAAATAGATTGAGCCAAACCTTAACCATCAATCCATCCATTTGGTCATCTTCTGAAAGTAAGAGCCAAAAATTCTGGTCACATTTTTACAATCAAGCCTCTTATTTAATAGATAGAAAAGTAAAAAGGGAAGGTAACAATTTCAACCTAAACCCTTTTAAAACCGATATTGAAAATCAATTAGGGTTACAACTAAATTTTAGGAACATACTTTTTTTTAATCGAGGCAAGCAGCATTATACTACATCTTACACCTACTTGTCCAACAAAGTGAGAAATGTTTTGTCTTTTGGGTTTATTGAAAATAAATTAAAGAGTCACCAATTAAATTTTAATCATAAAATTACCAATACTTGGTTGGTTACTTTAGACTCATTTTTTAATAAAAACGAAAGCATTAGTGAAAATTTTGTTAGCAAAAATTATAATATAGACGAAACAAAACTAAACCCGAAACTTTCATATTTGTTTAATGATGCATCCCGTTTAGATGTGTTTTACCAATACGCAAATAAGAAAAACACCATAGGTGGTCTAGAGACTTTAGTTCAACAAAAATACGGCGTGTCATTTGCTGTTTCTAATAATCAAAAAGCAGCGATAACAGCCGAAGTAAATTACTTTTCGAATACATTTCAAGGTAGTGCAAATTCTCCAGTTGGCTATCAAATGATGGAAGGCTTGCAGCCAGGGAAAAATTTCACATGGAGCTTGTTGGCGCAAAAAAAACTAACAAAATTTTTAGACTTAAATATTAATTATTTTGGAAGAAAAAGCGAATCCAATAAAGCTATCCATACAGGAACCATACAGCTAAAAGCCTATTTTTAATAGTATAATCGCTTTTGCACAACCATTGCATTCAATAATTTGTATATTTGCCTTCATGAAATTTATAGCTTTCATTTTATCCATCTATATTTTGGCACTTAACTTTGCACCTTGTGAAGATAATGCTATAAATGATAATGATGTAAAAGTTGAAATTTCAAAAAATGCAGATATAGGTGAGAATCACAACGTTTTAGATTTATGTTCTCCATTTTGTCAATGCCATTGCTGCCATATTCATGCTACGTATTTTAATTTAGATGCATTTACAACAGCATCAGAAAATATTTCTACTAATATCTTTTTACACTTTGATAGTTTAGGTAAAGATATTTCAAATTCCATTTTACAACCACCAAGGATTTAATGTATACCTGTGTATTCAGGTTCTTATTATCTGTAGTTTAAACTAAATATAAACTACCCTTTCAAATAACACTATATTAAACCTTTATATATGCTTAATAAAATTATTAAGTATTCCATAACCCACAAACTGGTTATAGGATTACTCACTTTAGCCTTGATTATTTCTGGAATTTATTCACTTAAACAGCTCCCTGTTGATGCTGTTCCAGACATTACAAACAATCAAGTACAGGTTATTACATCGTCACCAACTCTTGCAGCACAAGAAGTTGAACGATTAATAACATTTCCCATTGAAATCACAATGGCAACCATACCACAAATTGAAGAAATTCGTTCATTTTCCCGGTTTGGTTTATCGGTAGTGACCATAGTTTTTGAAGAAGATGTTGATGTCTATTGGGCACGCGCACAAGTTAATGAACGTCTTGCTGAAGCACAATCTCAAATACCTGATGGAATTGGTAAACCTAGCATTGCTCCATTAAGTACAGGTTTAGGTGAAATTTACCAATACGTAATTGGTACGAAACCAGGGTATGAAGGTAAATACGATGCAGTACGATTGCGTACAATACAGGATTGGGTTATCAGACGTCAATTACTAGGAACAAAAGGGGTCGCGGATGTCAGTAGTTTTGGAGGGTATTTAAAGCAATATGAAATAGCTATTCGGCCAGAACGATTAAATGCAATGCGAATTTCAATTTCTGAAATTTTTGATGCGTTGGAGTCAAACAACCAAAATACAGGTGGTGCATATATCGAAAAAAACGATAAAGCATTATTTATAAGAAGCGAAGGACTGGTTGGTTCTATTAATGACATTGAAAACATCCTAGTAAAACAGACTGATGATGGTAACCCAATTTTGATTAGCGATGTTGCAAACGTACAAACTGGAACAGCAATCCGTTATGGTGCAACGACTCGAAATGGAGAAGGAGAAGTAGTAAGTGCCATTGTTATGATGTTAAAAGGCGCAAATTCAGCACAAGTCATTGCAGATGTAAAAGACAAAATTAAAATCATTAGTAAAACCTTACCTGAAGGTGTTGTAATTGAACCCTTTTTGGATAGAACAAAACTGGTTGATAATGCCATTGGTACGGTGACCACTAACCTTGTTGAAGGCGCACTCATTGTTATTTTTATTCTATTACTGTTATTAGGTAACTGGCGCGCAGGTTTAATAACAGCATCTGTAATTCCATTGGCATTATTATTTGCCTTTAGCATGATGCACCTTTTTGGAGTATCGGCAAATTTAATGAGCCTTGGCGCAATAGATTTTGGTTTAATTGTAGATGGTGCAGTTATTATTGTAGAAGCAACTTTATTTCACATTGGACATTTAAAACTGAACAGGAAACTCAATCAGGAGGAAATGGATACTGAAGTTTTGAAATCTGCTAGTAAAATGATGAACTCTGCTGCCTTTGGTCAAATTATCATTCTAATAGTGTATTTACCCATTTTGGCGTTGGTAGGTACAGAAGGAAAAATGTTTGGCCCTATGGCACAAACAGTTAGTTTTGCCATTTTAGGGGCTTTTATACTATCTCTTACCTATGTACCTATGATGTCCGCATTAGCCTTGAGCAAAAATACCATCCACAAACGGAATATTTCAGATAGAATAATGAATGTACTTTACAAAGTGTATAAACCAATAATTAGATGGTCTATGTATAAGCGAGCAATCATTCTAACTGGCACTTTAGGGCTTTTTATTATTGCATTTATGGTTTTTAAAAATTTAGGCGGCGAGTTTATCCCAACGCTTGAAGAAGGTGATTTCGCGGTAGAAACCAGAGTGATTACAGGAAGCTCATTAACTAACACAATAAAAGCAACCACCAAAGCAGAAAAGATTTTATTGGATAATTTTCCCGAAGTGTTACAGGTGGTTTCAAAAATTGGCTCAGGTGAAATTCCTACTGACCCAATGCCTGTTGAAGCAGCAGATTTAATGATTATTCTAAAAGATAAATCAGAATGGGTGTCAGCATCCAACAGAGAAGAATTGGCGAATAAAATGGCTAAAGCATTAGAAGTAATTCCTGGTGTAACTTTTGGGTTCCAGCAACCTATTCAAATGCGTTTTAATGAGTTAATGACAGGCGTTCGCCAAGACGTAGCTGTAAAAATTTATGGAGAAGATTTGGAACAATTATCAAAGTACGCGACTCAAATTGGTAAAATAGCAGGAACGGTTGATGGCGCAGTAGATGTATATGTGGAAGAAGTTACAGGCGTTCCTCAAATCGTAGTGGATTATAATCGCAGTCAATTGGCAAAATATGGATTGGATATAAAAACAGTGAATAATACCATTAAAGCAGCTTTTGCAGGTGCGTCCGCAGGATTGGTTTATGAAGGAGAAAAACAATTTGATTTAGTAGTGAGGTTAGAAGGCAACAATAGAAGGAGTCTTACAGATGTTCAAAATCTGTATATCAATGGCGTTCACGGTCAACAAATACCATTGCAGCAAGTTGCAACAGTCTCTATAATTGATGGTCCTTATCAAATACAACGAGATAATACCCAAAGACGAATTATTGCTGCTTTCAATGTTCGTAATCGTGATGTGGAAAGTGTTGTTGCAGAGATTAGCAAAAAAATTGATAATGAAGTCAATTTAGAACCAGGTTACAGCATCACGTATGGCGGACAATTTGAAAATTTGGTAGAAGCAAGACAGCGCTTAGGAATTGCCGTGCCAATGGCATTGTTGCTTATTTTTATTTTACTGTATTTTACTTTTGGCTCCATAAAACAAGGTGTTTTGATATTTACAGCCATTCCATTGTCTGCTATTGGTGGTGTTTTTGCGCTTTGGCTTCGTGATTTACCTTTTAGTATTTCGGCAGGTGTTGGCTTTATTGCGCTTTTTGGAGTAGCCGTTTTAAATGGAATAGTGTTAATTGCTGAATTTAATCGTCTTAAAAAAGATGGTGTTTCAGATGTTTTTGAACGTATCTATCAAGGAACACATTCCAGATTACGTCCAGTAATAATGACTGCTGCTGTAGCTTCACTAGGATTTTTGCCAATGGCACTTTCACAAACGTCTGGAGCAGAAGTGCAACGTCCTTTAGCAACTGTTGTGATTGGTGGTTTAATTACCGCGACCTTTTTAACTTTAGTGGTTTTACCTATTCTTTATTATTATTCAGAAAAAAAATTAAAAATGAAACTTAATAAAACAGCAGTATTAGTTTGTATTGGTCTTTTGGGAAGTATGTATTCCATAAATGCACAAAATAATACTGAAATAATAATCTATCAAGATCTTGATGCTGTTATTAAAACTGCATTAAAAAATAATCCTCATATTAAAGTGTCAAAATTACAAACAGAGCAAGAACGTGCGTTAAAAGGGGCTAGTTGGGACATTCCTAAAACAAAATTTGGCTTAGAGTATGGACAAACAAACAGCGCAATTGATGATGACACTCGTTTTAGTGTAAATCAGACTTTTGCTTTCCCAACGCTTTATACGAATCAAAATAAGCTCTCAAAAGCGAAGATAGATGCAAGTGTATTAAATCAAGAAGTCATTAAAAACGAATTGATTTCTCAAGTAAAATCAGCTTATTATGAGCTGTGGTATCTAAAGAGTAAACAAAAAGTGTTACAACAACAAGATAGTATTTACGAACGGTTTCAGTTTGCAGCAAACTTGCGTTTTAAAACAGGAGAAAGCAATACATTGGAACAAGCAACCGCAAACGCCGAATTGGCTGATATACAAATTGCATTAAAAGATAATGCCTCAATTATTAAAACCTATCAATTACAATTGCAAAATTTAATAAATTCAGATAGTCTTGTGGATATTAATGTTGGGATTTTAGAAGTAAAAACGTCTATATTTTCTGATGTATCCGTTGATACTTTAGGAGTTTCAAAAAATCCGTTAGTTTCGTTTTATAAAGCAACAGTAGAAGTTGCTGATAAAGAACGTTCCGTAGCATCAGCAAAAATGCTTCCAGATATTACCTTAGGTTATTTCAACCAATCTTTTATTGGCAATGGTGAAACTGCCAATGGTACACCAACAGTATTTGATTCTGGCGACCGTTTTACAGGTATTCAGTTAGGTTTAAGTATTCCTATCTTTTTTAAGTCGCATTCTGCAAAGATTAAGGCAGCAAAAATTCATAAGACAGAAAATGAATCCCAGTTGGAATTGGTTACAAATTATACACAAACACAATTGCAAACAGCTTTAGCTGCATTAAAAAAAGACCAACAAAACTTGGAGTTTTATCGTCTTAATGCATTACCACAAGCAGCGTTACTTTTAAAAAATTCACAACGAGGTTTCCAAGAAGGCGAAATTGAGTATGTGGAATATGTACAAGGACTTAACAGGGCTTTGGCCATCCAAACAAAATACTTAGCTTTTGTAAACCAATACAATCAAACGCTTATTAAAATTGAACAACTCACAATAAATAATTAAGAAAATGAAGATCACAATATATAAAACAATATTATTTACTGCAATACTGGTAGTAATGGGATGTAAGGATAAAACAGCTGTAGTCATTGAAGAAGCTCAAGAACCCGAAAATGAAAACAGGATAGAATTAACAGATGCCCAATTGGCACAGACCGATATTGTAATTGGCAAAGTCGAAAAGCGGAAAATTGGTCACGAAATTACTGTAAATGGGATGATAAGTGTGCCACCACAAGGTAATATATCTGTAACCGTACCTTATGGCGGATTTTTGAAATATACCGAAATGCTTCCTGGCAGCAGATTGAAAAAAGCCCAGATAGTTGCAACGGTAGAAAATCCAGAATTTATTGAGTTTCAAAGAGAATATTTAGAAGCATTAGCAAATAATGATTATCTCAAAGCAGATTTTGAAAGACAACAAACCCTGAATAATGAAGAGGTTACTTCCACTAAAGTATTCCAAAAAGCAAAGAGTAGTTATTTGACCAACAAAGCAAACATTCAAGCATTGGAAAGCAAGTTGCGTTTAATAGGAATCAATCCTACTACTGTGAAGGATGGTACTATTTCTTCAGTAGTCAATGTATATTCCCCAATTAATGGTATTGTTAGAGAGGTATATATTAATACAGGAAAATATTTTAATCCGCAAGATGTGTTAATGGACATTACTGATGCATCCGATTTGCACGTGGAACTTAAAGTATATGAAGATGATATCCCTTTAATTAGAAATGGGCAACGTATTCGTTTCAGATTGGCAAATGCTCCCGAAAAATGGATGGAAGCAGAAGTATTTCTTATAGGAAATAATGTTCTTGAAGATAGGTCAATTACCATTCATGGTCATTTAAAAGAACATAATGAAGATTTATTACCAGGTATGTTTGTCAATGCAGCTATTGAAGTGGAAGCAGTCCAACTTTATGCAATTCCAGAAGAAGCTATTGTAAGGTTTGACGGCAAACACTATATTTTTAAGTCATTAGGTAAAAGAAAAGAAGGCGAACAAATGATGAATGATTATGAAATGCTTGAAATTATGAAGGGCAACGAAGAAGAAGGGTTTGTTGCATTTACTTTTGAAGGCACTTCGCAGGACATTTCAACTATGGATGTGGTTTTAAAAGATGCTTTTACATTGTTGGCTAAAGCAAAAAACAGTGAAGAAGAAGGGGAAGGTCACGGACATTAATTATGAAATATGAATGACATAGAAAAGTTATTTGCTTTAAAAGATATTCGTGTTACCGCAATGCGATTATTAATCTATAAATTTTTAGCAGATAAACAAATCACAGTTACCTTAAGTGATATAGAAAATGCTTTTGAGAAAGCAGATAGAACCACTTTATATAGAACCATAAAAACCTTTGAAGAAAAAGGGATCGTGCATCAAATAGATGACGGCACAGGAGTTACCAAATATGCATTATGTGAAGAAAGTTGCAATTGCGAAATTGAAACCGATTTGCATTTGCATTTTCATTGTAATAACTGTAACGAAACCACTTGTTTGACAGATCATAAGATTCCTCAAATTAAAGTACCTGATGGTTTTGTTTCAGAAAATGTGAACTTGGTAGTCAAAGGTATTTGCGATAAATGTAGTAGCTAATAATGCACTTCCATTGCACTTAATAAAACAGCATCTTTGGGTGTTATAAATTTTATTATGAAAAAAAAGAAGCTTAATTTAAGAGACATAAATCCCAATTCTGAAAAAAAACATAGCCACGATGATGGTCACAATCATAATAGTTCATCAAATAATTTAAAAGTATATATTCCTGGAATCATAAGTTTTACAATGCTTATGATTGGGATTGCTTTAGACTATTTTAACGCAACCATTTTTAAAGATTGGTTGCGTTTAGGATGGTATATCGTAGCATATTTGCCTGTAGGACACCCTGTTGTAAAAGAAGGTTGGAAAAGTATTAAAAGAGGAGATGTTTTTACAGAGTTCTTTTTAATGTCCATAGCAACCATTGGAGCATTCGTAATCGGCGAATATCCAGAAGGTGTTGCGGTTATGCTGTTTTATGCTGTTGGAGAGCTATTTCAAAACGCAGCAGTAAATAAAGCCAAAGGTAATATCAAAGCATTATTGGATGTACGCCCTAAAGAAGCGAACGTTTTTAGAAACGGTGAAATAGTAAGAGTGAGCCCTGAAACGGTTGCAATTGCTGAGAAAATTCAAATTAGAGTTGGTGAAAAAATTCCATTGGATGGGATTTTAATTTCCAAAAAAGCGTCACTTAATACAGCAGCCCTAACAGGTGAGAGTAAACCTGACACTATTTCCAAAGGCGCAAACGTATTTGCAGGAAGCATAAATTTGGAAAGCGTTATTGAAGTTGAAGTTACAAAGGAATTTAAAGATAGTTCCATTGCAAGAATATTGGATTTGGTACAGCACGCAACAGCACGCAAATCAAAAACAGAATTATTTATTAGACAGTTTGCACGCATTTATACACCAATCGTTGTGTTTTTAGCAATAGGTGTTACGTTATTGCCCTACTTTTTTGTAGATGATTATGTGTTTAGGGATTGGTTGTATAGAGCCTTAATTTTTTTGGTGATATCGTGTCCTTGTGCTTTGGTTATTTCCATTCCGTTGGGCTATTTTGGCGGTTTAGGTGCTGCATCAAAAAATGGAATTTTATTCAAAGGAGCTTCATTTTTAGATGTAATGTCTAAAATAAACACTTTGGTAATGGATAAAACAGGAACTGTTACTAAAGGTGTTTTTAAAATCAAAGCAATCAAATCATTTGATTTGGCTGAAAAAGAAATGATGAGCTATTTATTAGCAATGGAAGCACAATCGACGCATCCCATTGCGCAAACCATATTGCAATACGATTCTGAAATAAAGTATCAAGCAGAAAATGTTTCTGAAATTGCAGGAAAAGGACTAAAAGGGACTGTAAACGGGAAAACTGTTTTGGTAGGGAATAAAGCATTGTTGATTGCAAATAATATAGAAGTTCCAATTGAAACGGATGCTGTAGTAGATTCTATTGTAATGATTGCTGTTGAAAATAAATTCATAGGCTATGTGATTTTAGCAGATGAATTAAAAGAAGATGCCAAAGAAACGATTACAGCATTACATAAAGTGGGTATCAAAAACATAATCATGCTCTCTGGCGATAAGGATTCCATTACACAACAAATAGCTTCCGAATTAGGTATTGAAAAGGCAATAGGAGGATTATTACCTGAAGATAAACTAAATGAAGTTGAAGCATTAAAACAAAACCCCAATTACAAAGTTGCATTTATAGGTGATGGCATTAACGATGCACCAGTTTTAGCAGCAAGTGATGTAGGTATTGCCATGGGCGGATTGGGAAGTGATGTAGCGATTGAAACCGCAGATGTTATTATTCAGACAGACCAACCGTCAAAAGTGGTAAAAGCTATTAAAATAAGTCGTTCCACCCGAAAAATAGTCTGGCAAAATATAGCATTGGCATTTGGTGTAAAAGTGATTGTCCTAATTTTAGGAGCTGGAGGTTTGGCTACAATGTGGGAAGCCGTATTTGCAGATGTTGGTGTCGCTTTATTAGCCATATTGAATGCTGTTAGATTACAAAGAATGACTTGGAGTTAAAGCATATTACTATGAATAGAAAAGCACATTGGGAAAACGTTTTCAAAACAAAATCCTTGAGCGAAGTGAGTTGGTATGAAGTCGTGCCAGAAACATCGTTATCATTTTTTAAGGAATCCAATATTCCTAAATCTGCAAAAATCATCGATATTGGTGGTGGCGATAGTTTTTTGGTTGATAATTTATTAAAGTTGGGATTTAAGGATATCACCGTGTTGGACATCTCTGAAGCTGCACTAGATAGAGCTAAACAACGTTTAAAAGACCAATCAAGGAAAGTAAAATGGATCGTAGCCGATGTTGCTGATTTTTCACCACCAGAACATTATGATTTTTGGCACGATAGAGCAGCATTTCATTTTTTAACAGATGAACAAAGTATAAAAAACTATGTTGAAACCGTTCAAAAACACCTTAATAGGAACGGTAATTTAGTTGTTGGTACATTTTCTGAAAATGGCCCAAAAAAGTGCAGTGGTTTAGAGATAAAACAATATTCAGAAACCACAATGACCAATCAATTTGAAATGTATTTTAATAAAATTAAATGCATTAAAATTGACCATAGAACCCCCTTTGATACGAATCAAAATTTCGTGTTTTGCTGGTTTAAAAGAAAATAAGAGGCATTTCACTATAATCAGTTAGCAGACGATAATGCCAATTTAATTTTGAATGTAAAAGAAACTTATTTTATGATTATAAAGGTGCATTTATGCTTTTTTCTGGCAGTGAATAAAAAAAACATGACCATTCTTTTAATTAATACGCAACCTTTTTACTAAAGAAACATCTTACAAAGGCATGGTTATTGATAAACCTATTTGAACTAAAAACTAAACTACATGAAGAAACCAATTCTATTACTTACTTTACTCTGTACATTGATGTCTTTTTCACAAGAATCAAACGATAATTTTGACACCTCGAAAAGAGATGAATTAAAATTAAACATGACCAATCTAATTATCTTTAAGTGGTTAGATGTTGGTTATGAAAGAATTATTAATGAAGAATCATCTTTTGGTGTTGGTACCCTAATTAGCCTTGATGGGAATCAAGATACTGGACTGGACGAATATAGAACCTTCTCAATTACACCTTATTACAGACATTTTTTTTCTAAGAAATATGCTCAAGGATTCTTTATTGAAGCTTTTAGCATGTTGCACTCTGGAAAAGATGAATTTTATTACGATAATGATGACCCTTTTGACCCATATGTTGAGAAAAAATACACCGATTTTGCAGTTGGAATTTCAGCAGGAGGAAAGTTTATAACCAAACGAGGGTTTGTTGCCGAAATATACTTAGGAATAGGAAGGGATTTACTTGGCAATAGCGACATTGAAATTGTTGGTCGTGGAGGGATTGCCATTGGATATAGGTTTTAAAAATGCACGCTATAATAGAGGCTTTCTAAAAAGTAATCTTTAGCGTCATATTGAGCGCAGTCGAAATATCTAACATACTTATATTTAAGATTCTTCGACTGCGCTCAGAATGACAATTTATAGTTTTTCATTACTTTTCAGGTAACCTCTTTTTTGTTTTTGGTTACCGAAACAAGATCAGTATAACTGGTTACATTTTCATTAACCAAGATTTCACATCTACTTCTTGTTTAATGATGTCGCGTAGTTCTTCGATTTTTACACGTTTTTGCTCCATGGTATCACGATGTCTAACGGTTACTGTGTTGTCTTTTAAAGTATCGTGATCTACTGTAATACAAAAAGGTGTCCCATTGGCATCTTGACGTCTGTAACGTCTTCCAACAGCATCTTTTTCATCGTAAGCAACATTAAAATCCCATTTTAAATCTTCTACAATTTGCTTTGCTATTTCCGGTAATCCATCTCTTTTAATCAATGGTAAAACGGCTGCTTTTGTAGGCGCTAAAACAGCAGGTAATTTTAAAACCGTTCTAATACTTCCATCTTCTAAAGTTTCGTATTCAAGAGCATTAGAAAACACTGCTAAAAACATTCTATCTAAACCAATAGATGTTTCCACAACATAAGGCACATAACTTTTGTTTTCTTCATGATCGAAATACTGTAGTTTCTTCCCCGAAAATTCTTCATGCGCTTTTAAATCGAAATCTGTACGCGAATGGATGCCTTCCAATTCTTTGAAGCCAAAGGGGAATTTAAACTCGATATCTGCAGCAGCATCGGCATAATGGGCTAATTTTTCATGGTCGTGAAAACGGTAATTTACTGCTCCTAAACCAAGAGATAAATGCCATTTAAGTCGTGTTTCTTTCCACTTTTTGTACCATTTTTTTTGAGTTCCTGGTTTTACAAAAAATTGCATTTCCATTTGCTCAAATTCGCGCATTCTAAAAATAAATTGGCGTGCTACAATTTCGTTTCTAAAGGCTTTTCCTGTTTGGGCTATTCCAAACGGAATTTTCATGCGTCCAGTTTTTTGAACATTCAAGAAATTAACAAAAATGCCTTGTGCAGTTTCGGGACGTAAGTATAAATCCATTGCGCTTTCAGCCGAAGCACCTAATTTAGTTCCAAACATTAAATTAAACTGCTTTACATCGGTCCAATTTTTACTTCCTGTTAATGGGTCGGCAATTTCAAGTTCTTCTATTAAAGCTTTAACATCAGCTAAATCTTCATCTTCCAACGATTTAGCCATTCTTGATAGAATGGTGTTTATTTTTTCTTGATATCCTAAAACTCTTCCGTTAGTTGAAACAAATTCGTCTTTATTAAAAGCATCTCCAAAACGTTTAGCGGCTTTGGTTACTTCTTTATTGATTTTATTTTCGATTTTAGCGCAGTAGTCTTCAACCAACACATCAGCACGATAGCGTTTTTTAGAATCTTTATTATCAATTAAAGGATCATTAAAGGCATCTACATGTCCAGAGGCTTTCCAAGTGGTTGGATGCATAAATATGGCAGCATCCAGTCCTACAATATTTTCGTGCATTTGTACCATGGCTTTCCACCAATAATCACGTATGTTTTTTTTAAGCTCTACACCATTTTGTGCATAATCGTAAACTGCGCTTAAACCATCATATATTTCACTGCTTTGAAATACATAACCGTACTCTTTTGCGTGAGAGATTACTTTTTTAAATTTATCGTCTTGATTTGCCATGGTGCAAAAATAAAAAACCGTTCCAAACAAATGGAACGGTTACTTGAAAAATATTAGTTGAATTAAAGTAAAACTATCTTAGTGCTTCCCAATCGTCTATTTTTGTCAAATACATTTATAATATAGCGTCCAGCTTCTAGAGTTTCATTAGTTTCGATATTGGCCGAAACATCTAAAGCATTACTATTATACAAAACAGTTGTTTTGTAGCTATATATTAAAGATGATTTATCAAATTCGATAGCACCTTTGTCTGATACCACATTGTTGTCAGGACCAATTATTTGAATATATAATTCTTTTTCTTGTTGTGTTACTAAGGGGTTTTCTGCCAAGACAAAAACAACACTAATATTTTTGGTTTTATTGGCTTTTTTTGTTTCAATAATGTCTCCAGAATTCTTTATTGAAAAAGCAGTAGCATCAAAAGAATTTGCTAAAACTAACGAGCTTTTTTTAATATCATTATCTAGTTTGTTCTTATCCTCTTTTAAATTAGAAATAACACCAATTTGCTTGTCTAAAAGCTTAGAAATGGAAGTATTTTGCTTTGATAGTTCTGCATTAACAGCCAAAAAAGAATCACCCTTTTTAATTAAGTTTGATTGTTGTTTTTTTAGAGCCAATAACTCATCTCTATATTTTTGAATAAGTGACATATTGGCTTGTAATTTTTGTAAGGAATCTTGTGTTTGGGCAATAATGTTTTTTGTGTTGTCTAGGTCCAATTTCAAGCTCTTATTAACACTTCCAAGTTCTTCATAACCAGAAATAACTTTGGATACTTGATTTTCCAAAAGCTTTTTTTCCTGATTTAAAAAATCCTCTTTAGATTGTGAAGACGTGTAGCTTGTATAACTGTAAGCTGCTAAAACTGTGAAAGCAACCACCAAGGTTCCTATAGTGAATCTGTAGTTAAATACTTGAGGGTTAACTATCATTATAATCTATGTATAATTGGAAGGTTAATTAATTAATGCGAAAATATATATTAAGTTTGTAGTAACTAATTTTAATCGTTAAAATGGTAAAAAACTTGTTGAACTTATTTTTTCCTAAAGTATGCTATGCATGCCGTAATTTATTAGTTGACCAAGAAATATACATTTGTACAGATTGCAGGCATAATTTACCAGTTACCAACTGCCATTTTAACAATGATGATACTGTAAAAAAAGTACTCTATGGACGTGTTAAACTAGAAAACGCAACCGCGCTTTTACAATTTCAAAAAAAGGGAATGGTACAACACCTCCTACATGGTTTAAAATATAAAGGCTTTGAAAATATTGGCGTTTTTTTAGGGAAATGGCTTGGTGAGGAATTAAAAACTATTGAGGCTTATGGTAATATAGATGCTGTTGTCCCAGTACCTTTGCATAAACGAAAACTAAGAAAAAGAGGGTATAACCAAGTTGAAAAATTTGGTCTTGAAATAGCAAAAGCTCTTGATGTTGAATATATAGATACTGTGCTTACAAAAACAACGTCAACTAAAACACAAGTATTTAAAAAGCGGATTGCTAGATGGAATAATAACAACGAAGTTTTTAGTATTACAAACCATAGCACTATTGTTAATAAGCATATATTACTAGTAGACGATATTATTACTACTGGAGCAACTATAGAGGTCTGCTCAAATGAACTATTAAAGGCAGACAATGTTAAAATAAGTCTTGCTACAATGGCAATTGCTTAATAAGTTTTTCGTTTATCTAAATATGTCGTTAATTTGCCTAAATAATTGATTTAATGCGCAGTTTTTTTTTGAAATCATCCCTTTTGTTTGTTATATGTTTGATGCTATTTAATTGTGCCAATCGAGGCACACCTTCAGGAGGAGATAAAGATGAAACCCCTCCTGTAATTGTTAAGTCAATTCCAGAAAATAACTCAATAAATTTTAATGCAAAAGAAATAAAAATATACTTTGATGAGTATATCAAACTTAACGACATACAAAAGCAGTTAATTATTTCGCCTCCTATGGATCCAGAACCAGAAATTACACCATTAGGTTTGGCAAGTAAATATATTACCATTAAAATAAACGACACATTACAAGAAAACACCACCTATGCTATTAATTTTGGGACAAGTATTGTAGATAATAATGAAGGCAATCCCTACCCATATTATCGCTATGTGTTTTCAACTGGAAATTATATAGATTCATTAAGTATTGGCGGATTTGTAAAAAATGCTTTAGAGCGAGAACCAGACGATTTTGTATCTGTAATGCTTTATGAAGTTAACGACACCTTTAACGATTCCATAATTTATAAACAAAAACCTAAGTACATTACCAATACACTTGATAGTACCACCATTTTTAAGTTAGAAAATTTAAAAGCAGGAAAATATGTAATGATTGCTTTAAAGGAAGAAAATGGTAATTATACATTTCAGCAAAAAACCGATAAAATAGCTTTTATAAAATCGGTTATCACTGCACCTACCGATTCTATTTATGAACTCAATTTATTTAAAGAAATTCCAGATTTTAAAGCAGTAAGACCCACTCTGGTTTTAGGAAACAAAATTGCGTTTGGTTACGAAGGTGATGCAAAAGATATGGCCATAGAATTGTTATCTCAAACATCTGCCAACTTTAAAAATGTAATTACCAAAGAAGCTGATAAAGACACACTCAATTATTGGTATAAACCCAATTTTGAGGCAGATTCTTTAATGTTTAAAATATCAAACCACAATTACGAAGAGACCTTTAAAGTAAATTTAAGAGACTTAAAAAAAGACACTTTAATTATTAAGCCAATTGAGGCTAATACCCTTAAATTGTTAGATGATTTTCAGTTACAAGGTTCAACACCATTTACTGCAATTGATGAAAATAAAATAACCATTCTTGATAAAGATTCCATTAAAGTGCCTTTTACAACCACGCTAGATAAGTTTAACAATATTTATAAATTCAATTTTGATAAAACGGAAGAAAACGTTTATAAAATACAGATGCTTCCAGGTACATTTATCGATTTTTTCGAAGATAAAAATGATACGCTAAGCTTTAATGCACGTACCAAAGCCCAAATAGACTATGGTGATATTAGGGTGAATTTACAAAATGTTTCCTATCCAGTGATTGTACAATTAGTTGACCAAAAAAATGAAGTTGAGACAGAGCAATATGTAGAAGATGGCTCAAAACCAATTGATTTTTTAAGTCTAACACCTGGGAAATATTTTATTAGAGTTGTTTTTGACACCAATAAAAATAAAACATACGACCCTGGTAATTATTTAAAGAAAATACAACCAGAACGTGTGAGCTATTATCCAGACGAAATAGAAGTTAGATCTTATTCAGAACAAATTATTGCCTTTACATTACAGTAAATGTATCTCTATCACCTAAAAACTTCAGCTTATTTCTAATTGTAGATACATGGGTTTTTTCTAGCGAGACAATTTCAATTCCTTCTTCGTTATTTTTTAAGGAAGTAAGTAGATTTCCTAAACCATCATAAACAGCCGAGTGCCCTGAGTATTCATGGTTATTGGTGTCTAATCCAACACGGTTTACACCAATACAATAACTCATATTTTCAATAGCTCTTGCTTTCAACAAAGTATCCCAAGCGTTAATTCTTGGTTTTGGCCAATTGGCTACGTACATTAGCACATCATAGTTTTCTACATTTCTTGACCACACAGGGAAACGCAAATCATAACAAACCAAAGGGCAAAGTTTCCAGCCTTTAAAATCGAAAACCACTTTTTTTGTTCCAGCTTTATATACTCTATGCTCGCCTGCAAGCGTAAAGGTGTGTCGTTTATCATAGGTTTCAATGGAACCATTGGGTTTTACAAAAACAAAACGATTATAAAATACATCATTTTCCTTAATTACAAGACTACCACCTATAGCTGCCTGCTTTTCAATAGCTGTTTTTTTCATCCAAGCAATAGTTTGCCCTTGCATGGTTTCAAAAACATTTTCAGGATTCATGGTAAACCCTGAGGTGAACATTTCTGGTAAAAGTATCACATCGACTGGTGTAGTAATAGACGCCATTTTTTTAGTGAAAAGACCTCGATTTTCTTTGGGCTTTTCCCAAACTAAATCCGATTGTATAATGACTATTTTTAAAGTGTCTTGCATATATCAAAAGTAATGATTTATCCTAATGATCTTGAAATAGGTATTGATAAATAAGAAGTTTTGGTTTAGTTTCATTAATGTCCGATTAAAGAATCAAGACCGCTTCGCTTTTAGAACAAAGAACAAAGACTTAATTGTAACTAATTGATACGCAATAATTTTTAAATTTATATGATTCCGAAAAATAAAATGTTCAATAATTATAAAAGCATAGAGCCAAATTTTTATAAGCCTTGAAAACCCGTACTCACAAAGGTTTTCTTTAAATGAACTATTTTTTATCGGGCAACATTGGTTTAGTTTAATTATTTTTAGAATCAATTTTCAAATCCTCTTTTATGAAAAATTATCTTCTATCAGTTGTTTTTACAGTAATATTTATCAATACTGGTATTTCTCAAGAAATCAGATATTTTCCAGAAAAAAATGCTGAATGGCAAGAAAAAGCACCGACTGATTTCAATATCAATTCAATGGCATTGGATGACGCTGTAGCATTTGCTGTTAATAACGAATATTTAGGATCAAAAGATTTAAGAATTGCTATTTTAAAAGGATTTTCACGAGAGCCATTCCATGAAATTTTGGGTCCAACCAAAAAGAGAGGAGGATCTGCAGGAATGATATTAAAAAATGGCTATATCGTCGCAAAATGGGGAGACACCAAGCGTGTGGATATGACCTTTAGTGTTACCAAAAGCTTTTTATCTACAGTTGCAGGTTTAGCTTACGATAATAAATTAATTGCCAATACCCATGACAAAGTCGCAAACTACATTTGGGATGGCACTTTTAGGGGAAATCATAACAGTAAAATTACTTGGGAACATTTATTGCAACAAAATTCCGATTGGTCTGGAGAACTCTGGGGAGGAAAAGATTGGGCCGATAGACCACCTCGAAAAGGCGATATTGACGATTGGAAATTTAGGGAATTAAAAGAACCCGGAACGGTTATGGAATATAACGATGTTCGTGTAAATGTATTAGCATATTCGCTAACTCATGTTTGGCGACAACCTGTGCCACAAGTTTTAAAAGAACATATTATGGGTCCAATAGGAGCTTCAACCACTTGGCGATGGTTTGGCTATGATAATGCTTGGACAGTGATTGATGGGATAAAAATGAAATCGGTTACTGGTGGTGGACACTCTGGAGGAGGGATATTTATTTCGGCAGAAGATATGGCAAGATTTGGATTGTTGTTTTTAAACAATGGTAAGTGGAAAGATAAACAACTTATAAGTGAATCTTGGATTAAAAAAGCCACAATACCTTCCAAACCAAATACTAATTATGGCTATATGTGGTGGTTGAACAGGAAAGGGAGCAGGCATTGGGAAGGACTGTCTGAAAATATTTTTTACGCAGCTGGTTTTGGCGGTAATTTTATTGTGATTGATAAAGAACAAAATCTTGTGGTAGTTACAAGATGGTTAGAGCCTTCTAAAATTGATGAGTTTATGAAAAAAGTTGAAAATAGTTTTAATTAAACATTACTTAAGTACATGACAAAAAATATTTTTAAGAAATAAATTACTCGCAATTTTCAGGATAACAAAGACCTCACAGGTTTTCAAAACCTGTGAGGTCTACGCAGCTAAAAAACCGTAATATTCTATATGTGTGCAGTTTATAGTTCTATTCTGAGTTTTTGTCATGTACTAAAAAACATTACATAAAATTTCAGCACCTCTTTTTAAAGTATCGTCGGTTTTTGCAAAACAAAAACGCAGCATTTTTTCATCTAACTTATCTTTATTGAACACCGAAATTGGAATGGATGCAATACCGTTTTCTCTGGTAAGTTTTATCGCTAAATCATAATCGTTTTCTTCCGAAATGTTTGAATAATCCAACGCTTGAAAATAAGTGCCTTTTGAGGGCTTAAAAGTAAACCGAGAGCCTTTAATCAAGTTGAGGAACAGATCTCTTTTTTGTTGAAAAAAACCAGAAAGTTCTAGATAATGATTTGGCTCTTCTAAATAGTCTGCTAAGGCTAATTGTATTGGATGGTTTACGCTAAACACATTAAACTGATGTACTTTTACAAACTCATCCATTAACGATTTTGGAGCGCAACAATAGCCTATTTTCCAACCCGTATTATGAAACGTTTTACCAAAAGAAGCCGTAATAAAACTACGTGATTTTAAACTAGGAAATAAACAAACGCTTTGGTGTTTTTCGTCATCAAAAATAATATGTTCATAGACCTCGTCGCTTAAAACAATGATATTTGTGTTGTTGGTTAATTTTTGTAATTGAAGCATGTCTTCTTCTGAAAATACAGTACCACTTGGATTGTGAGGCGTATTAATGATAATCATTTTTGTGTTATCATTAATTGCCAACGCAACCTCATCCCAATCAATCGCATACGTTGGTTTATGTAGTTGTATTGAAATGGCTTTTCCACCGTTTAATTCAATTGAAGGAATATAACAATCGTACGCAGGGCGAAATACAATTACTTCGTCTCTAGGTCTTATAAATGCAGTAATTGCAGTATAAATTGCTTGTGTTGCACCTGCTGTAACCGTAATTTCGTTTTCTGGATGATAGCTAGAACAGTAAAGGGTATCGTATTTTTTGGCTATGGCTTCGCGTAACTTAAAAACTCCAGGCATTGGTGCATAATAATTATAACCTGCATTTATTTTGGCAGAAACGAGGTCAATTAATTTTTGGTCGCCTTTAAAATCTGGAAAACCTTGCGATAAATTTATAGCCTTGTGTTTATGTGCCAATGCACTCATAACCGAAAAAATCGTGGTTTCTAAATTTGGAAGTTTCGATTGGTGGTTCATACAAAATGTTATAAACCGAAAATTACACAATTTTTATATAGTTTGTGATTTTTGGTTAAACAATCTTCATTTTTACTAAAAACTCATCTCATCTACCTTCTCAAGCACAGCAATAACAGCAGTTACAGCTTTTACAAAAAATCCTGGTTGAATATTTTCAAAATCGTCGGTTGGTTTGTGGTAATCTTTATGGTCTTCGGCACCAAAATATAAAAACGGAATATTTTGGCGGTGAAATGGTCCATGATCAGATGAGAACGTCCAGTTTTGTTTGCCATCTAATCCATCATGGCCAGTTAATAGTTTGAAATTTTCTGGTAATTTCAAGCCTTCAATTGCTGGTTGCAGTTGTTTGTAAAGATTGGTTCCAACCACATACAATTCATTATCATCGTTACGGCTAATCATGTCCAAATTAATGTTCATAACAATTTGATCTTTAGGTAAGGTATTGGCTTTTAAAAAGTGAGAGGCTCCTTGTAAGCCTATTTCTTCGGCATCAAATGCTGCGATTACAATTGAGTGTTTTGGAGGGTTGTTTTTAAAATATTCAGCCAAAGCGAATAGTGCGCTAGTACCTGAAGCATCATCGTCAGCACCATTAAAAATTTCACCATTGTTAACACCAACATGATCGTAATGTGCTGAAATTACAATGCATTTTTTAGTGTGTGCAGTGCCATTAATGATGCCCAAAACATTAGCACCTTTATAGACTTTTTTATCTCGACGACCTTCAAAACTAAAAAGTTGTTCATAATTATCCAATAAAGGAGCAATACCATGTTTTTTAAACTGGCTTATTAAATATTCTCTTGCTATTAACCCTCCTTTTGAACCAGTTTTTCTTCCTTCTAATGAGTCTAAGGACAGAAACCTAACACGTTCTAAAAGTGCATTCGAGTCAAATAATTGAACTGTTTTTTCTAGTGTTTCAGTTTCTTTTGTTGTTTGGTTAGGTTGACCTTTGCAAGAAAAAGCGAGTAAAGTAATTAATACAAGGGAATAAAGTTTTAATCTCATTTGGTTTTTTTTTGGAAACCAAAGCTAATAAAAAAAGGCTGTTTAAAAAGTAATTTTCAGTGTTATATTGAGCGTAGTCAAAATATCTAACATACTTATATTTAAGATTCTTCGACTGTACTCAAGATGACAAATTAGAGTTCTTTATTACTTTTTAGACAGCCTCTATGCTGTTAATTATATAAAAATGTTTTGACCTATTTTAAATGGGCTTTCATTAACTCTCTATTCATGCGTGCAATGTTTTCTAATGAAATGCCTTTAGGGCATTCTATTTCGCAAGCTCCAGTATTAGTACAGTTACCAAAACCTTCGGCATCCATTTGAGCAACCATGTTTTTAACACGATCTACAGCTTCAATTTGCCCTTGTGGCAATAAAGCGTATTGAGATACTTTAGCACCAACAAACAACATGGCAGAAGAGTTTTTACAGGTTGCAACACAAGCTCCACAGCCAATACAAGTGGCTGCATCCATAGCTTCATCGGCTGCATGCTTTGAAATTGGAATTCCATTAGCGTCTTGTGTATTTCCAGAAGTGTTTACCGAAATATAACCACCAGCTTGTTGAATGCGCTCAAAAGCCATTCTATCTACAACTAAATCTTTTATAACAGGAAATGCTTTTGCCCTAAATGGCTCTATAGTAATAGTGTCGCCATCTTTAAACATACGCATGTGTAATTGGCAGGTCGTAATACCTCGATCTGGCCCATGAGCTTCTCCATTAATGTACATAGAACACATACCACATATACCTTCACGGCAATCATGATCGAAGGCTACTGGCTCGTCACCAGAATTAACCAATTGCTCATTCAAAACATCCATCATTTCTAGAAAAGACATGTGCTCCGAAATATCTGTAACTTTATAATCGACCATTTGACCCTTTGCATTTGAGTCTTTTTGTCTCCAAATTTTAAGTGTTAGATTCATTTTTATAAGTTATTTGGTTATTTAGTTATTGGTTATTTAGTTATTCTTCTATAACTAAATTCTTATTAACTTAACAACTTTATTTTGCTTTCTGATTCATTAAATACTTAATGTATCCATTTAGAATCAAAAGGGTTTTATTATGTATGTTTCTTAATTCATTTAAATTTTCTTCGGAAATATAGCCTTCATCAAAAGCTATAATTCCATGATCTAAAGTTTCAAATAAGGAACCTCTAGCTATTCTACAAAACTGAATGTTCTCTTGAAAATGAAATCTTCCATAACCTTCAGAAATGTTATTTCCAACAGAACGAGATGAACGTTTAATTTGATCAATTAAAGCAAATCTTTCGCTATTAGGGAGCTTAGTTATGATATTGGTTTTTACGAATAATCTTAAATTTCTAGCCTCTTTCCAACAAGCCAATTCTTCAAATGATTTAAAATTACCCACTTCACTTAATAACTTAATAACTTAATAACCAATAACTCAATAACTATTTATAACTACAACTATTTATAACTACGTTGCTTCAATTCAATATCTTTAAAATCTAATTCTTCTTTATGCAAAACGGCATCTACAGGCTCTCCTTTATATTCCCAAGCAGCCACAAAAGCGTAATCTTTATCGTTACGTTTCGCTTCGCCTTTTTGTTCGCCATCAAGCTCTACGGATTCTTCCCTAAAGTGTCCACCGCAAGATTCTTCACGCATTAGAGCATCTTTAGCAAATAACTCTCCAAGTTCAAGAAAATCTGCGACACGACCAGCTTTTTCTAATTCAGGGTTCATCTCGTTAGCATCACCTGGGACTTTTACGTCTTTCCAGAATTCTTCTCGAATTTGCTTAATCTCGACCATGGCTTCTTTTAAGCCTTTTTCATTACGTGCCATCCCTACTTTGTCCCACATTACTTTTCCAAGCCTTTTGTGAAAGTGATCAACCGATTTTGTTCCGTTGTTGTTCATAAAGAAGTTAATTCTATCAGTTACTTCTTTTTCAGCGTCTTCAAATTCTTTTGTATCGGTTGAAATTTCCCCAGTTCTAATATCATCGGCTAAATAATCTCCTATTGTATAAGGTAACACAAAGTAACCATCTGCTAAGCCTTGCATTAAAGCCGAAGCTCCTAAACGGTTTGCGCCATGATCTGAGAAGTTAGCTTCTCCAATACAATACAAACCATCAACGGTTGTCATTAAGTTATAATCTACCCAAACACCTCCCATTGTGTAATGGGTTGCTGGATAAATCATCATTGGTGTTTTGTATGGATTCTCATCAACAATTTTCTCATACATTTGGAATAAATTACCGTATTTAGCTTCAACGATAGCTTGACCTAGTTTATATATTTTTTCTTCGGAAGGATTTGAAATCCCATGAATTTTAGCTTGTTCTTTCCCATAACGCTCTATAGCTGAGGCAAAATCTAAATATACAGCTTCACCTGTTGCGTTTACGCCATAGCCAGCATCACAGCGTTCTTTAGCAGCTCTTGAGGCAACATCACGAGGCACTAAGTTGCCAAAGGCTGGATAACGACGCTCTAAATAATAGTCTCTTTCATCTTCAGTTAATTCGGTTGGTTTTTTTCGACCTTCACGAATTGCCATTACATCGTCCATGTTTTTTGGCACCCAAATACGTCCATCGTTACGAAGCGATTCAGACATCAATGTTAATTTAGACTGATAATCTCCTGAACGCGGAATACATGTTGGGTGAATTTGTGTATAGCAAGGGTTTGCAAAAAACGCTCCTTTTTTATGAATTTTCCAGGCAGCAGTAGCATTACTTCCCATTGCATTCGTTGATAGGAAATACACATTTCCATAACCTCCAGAAGCAATTACAACTGCGTGAGCTGAATGTCTTTCTATTTTTCCAGTAATTAAATCACGAGCAATAATCCCTCTAGCTTTGCCACCGACCTTTACAACGTCCAACATTTCATGACGATTGTACATTTGAATTTTCCCACGAGCAATTTGTCTATTCATTGCCGAGTATGCTCCAAGCAATAATTGTTGCCCTGTTTGTCCTTTGGCATAAAAAGTTCTGGAAACTAGAACACCACCAAATGAACGGTTGTCAAGTAATCCACCATAATCACGAGCAAAAGGTACGCCTTGTGCCACACATTGGTCAATAATATTTCCAGACACTTCTGCTAAACGATACACGTTTGCTTCACGCGAACGGTAATCGCCACCTTTTACAGTATCATAAAATAAGCGATAATTAGAATCGCCATCTCCCATGTAATTTTTGGCAGCATTTATACCTCCTTGCGCAGCAATTGAGTGTGCACGTCTTGGGGAGTCTTGATAGCAAAACGCTTTTACATTATATCCTAATTCTGCCAAGGTTGCAGCAGCAGAACCTCCAGCTAAACCTGTGCCAACCACAATAATGTCTATATGACGCTTGTTGGCAGGGTTTACTAAATCGATTTTATCTTTATAAGTTGTCCATTTGTCTTTAATTGGACCCTTAGGTACTTTTGAATTTAAAACACTCATAGTTTAAAATATTACAGGTGATTAAAATGATG
>CALZKX010000113.1 GCA_945788155.1 uncultured Flavobacteriaceae bacterium | reverse complement strand
TACAATCTATAGCATCTTTAATAGTAATTGTATAATTACCATATCCTAAATTTGAAAAAGTATCATCACTTTGAAAGGTTGAACCACCATCTATTGAATAGGTATATGGTGGGACACCTTCTATTCCTGCAACTGTGATCTTTCCAGTTGTGTCATCTTCGCAAACGACATCTGTTTCAGAAACTATTTTTCCATTAAGGTTTGTTAGCTCTAAATCTAATTGAGCAGCTGGAGAAGCACAATTATCAACTGCATTATAGTAAAATGCATAATACGTTCCAGGAGCAGTAACATTTGTATTGGTTATATGATCTCCTAAAACGAGCGGATCAACATTTGTACTCCAAGTAAGGAAAGATGCTGGAGGCTTAATTGACGAAGGTGAAATATAAGTATTTAAATCTACAGTTGTAGGTTCACAAAAAACAACAGATTTTGTGCTTCCTACTGTTGAAGTGAACTTTGGAGGATTAGCATAACCTTCCATACTTAACCTTAAGCCATCAACCACAACCACAGATCTACCTGGATTACCAGTTTTATAAAAGATATTTACATTCCCTGAATTGTCAGATTTAAAGGTAATACAAACAGTTTCCCAAAATGGGTCTATATCTGTCCAACCTCCTGGATTTTGAAATCCAGCGTTACCACTTGTTGCATTAGATAGTTTTGGTGGAAAATCTGAAACAGGATGTATCGTTAAATCGTTATGTGTATAAGTTAAAGCATCAGAAATTACAATGCCACCGGAACCAATCCCAAAAGAAAGGTTTGGTTGAAATTCATCAAACTCGCCATTTGAATTATTATACCTTGGTATTACTGCAATTTCAAAACATACTGTATAATTTGAGTTAGGTAATACCGTAAGGTTTTGATCTATGGCCTCATTTTTATAAGAGAAAATAGCAAAACCTCCTCCATCTGGAGAAGGTGATATAATACCTGGTGTGTCTTTATTTGCACCAGAATTAGAATAAGAAATGTATTGCCCTTCCGAATAATCTACAGTTCCATTATCGTTCCAACAATCATAAGCAACATTGGCTGCGTAGGTACTACCATCTACAGCTGTTTTAAAACCGCCCCAACTATAATTAGGTTTGGTTTCGCCAAGGCCAAATCCACCACATGTAATGATATTACATGTACCAACTAAACTTGGAGATCCAGCACTTGACCTAAGATTTATTGTTTTTTGAGCATTATACTTTAGTGCTCTTTTCTTTAATAGTGTTTCAAAGGCAGCCTGTTCTTTAACAGACTCGGTTCTTTTTGGCCAATCGGCAGATTCGCCACCTGTTTGTTGACCAAACATGGTTAAGGCATTGAAACAAATTAAAATTACTAGTGTAGCAGTTGTTTTCATATCTAATAATGATTAACTAAAACTTTTCGCTAAGCGATTAAACTTTTATTGTTTGTTGATTAAAACCCAAATATTCATATACGATGTTACACGTAATGAACTAATTCGATTATAAAATGAGGGAAGTGCACTAAAAAGCGCGAATGGATTAGAATGTTGAATTAGATTTGGGATCATTTTCATATATTTCTACAACAAAACAAAAGATATACTCTATCGTTAACAAATATAAATGTTATATAACTTAAAAATTCGTTAAAACGATTCGAATTTACTACTTAACGTTAAATTAGGTATTTAGTCGATTATACATTATTTATTTAAATTAGAGTGCCAAAGTAAACCATAAAACCGAAAAAAACAACATTTTATCGATAAAAATTGCATTTAAACGATTTGACATGAAAGAAATCATCTTTATTAGACATGCAAAATCATCATGGGATTATGATGTGAGCGATAGGGAACGCCCTTTAAAAAAGCGAGGTATCAATGACTCTCACTTAGTTTCAAGCTATTTTAAGCAATTTAATTTTACACCAGATGCTATTTTTACAAGCCCAGCTGTTCGTGCAAGAAAAACCTGTAAAATTTTTGTAGAAAACTTAGATATTTCTAATGGTAGCCTAAAGATTCAAGAGGCTATTTATGATTTTGGAGGCAATCAATTGATAGGTTTTATTAAATCTCTTGATAAAAAATTGAATAATATCATGATTTTTGGACATAATCATGCTTTAACTTCAATTGTAAATTCTTTTGGTTCTAAATATATAGATAACGTTCCAACATCTGGATTAATTCATTTAAGATTTGATATTGATAATTGGAAAGATATAAAAAAAGGAATTACTATTTTGACTGTTTTCCCAAGGGATTTGAAGTAATCTTGAAAATTGTTTAAAACTTATTTTCACAATCACATTTTGATCTTGGATAATCAAATGAATATATAATAAATATTTCGTGAGAGCCTGATGTGTATGGGTTTATGGCATTTGTAATAAATTCATAAGCATAACCAAACTTGATGTTTTTGTTGGCTTCTAGGGTTACTAAGCCTCCTATTGCATCTCCAACCCTGTAGGCCAAACCTAACCATAATTTGTCGTTAATTAGAAAATTACCTGTTAGATCGACTGAAACGGGTGCGCCATTTGTGAATTTTAATAAAAATGTGGGCTTGAATTTTAAATGATGATTAAATTCTAACATGTATCCACCGTTAAAATAGTAACTCACCCTTTCAATTGCGGCATACTCTATTTCGGTTCTATTATTATAACTTAAAATTCTAGGCGATGAAAATGACATAAACCAATCATCGGAGCGGTAATAAATACCAGCTCCAAAGTTTGGCTTCCATTTATTGAAAACCCTATCTAAATATTGATCACCAAAAGCATCTGGATCCATTAATAAATCTGGGTCTAAACCATATTTGCTAAATCCCGCTTTAAGGCCAAAAGATAATCTGTAATCTTTATTCATATAAATTGTATATGAAAGATCTGAATATATATATGTTGTATTTTCGTAACCTAATTTATCATAGATAATAGACAAGCCAACACCTAAATTTGCTTCGGGTATGCTCATGTCAGCAGTAAGAGTTTGAGTTACAGGCGCTCCATTAACACCAACCCATTGATTTCTATTTAAAAATGCTATGTTAAGTCTTTCTCTTGTACCTGCATAAGCAGGATTAACCGAAATAGTGTTATACATATACTGTGTGAATTGTGGAAATTGCTGCGTATTTCCTTTAAAAGGCAATACCAAAAGTACAAGTAACAAGTAGCTGTTTTTTATATAACTCATTTTTATTGTTCAGTTCCTAAAAGAATATAACCTTGTATGGGTTTTAATCCACTATTTTCTAATGTTACAACATAGTAGTATGTTCCATTTGGTAATATTTCGGCTGCACCAACACCTCCAGAT
>CALZKX010000112.1 GCA_945788155.1 uncultured Flavobacteriaceae bacterium | reverse complement strand
TAATCCAGATGCTATTAAAAATAATTTTAATTTTGGTTACGATACCAAAAAGCTGGATTCCTTATTAGCTGTTGGTGCACCAGAAAAAGAACAATTGCAAGCCTTAGGCATGGAGGAAGGTGCAGGGTTTTTTAAAAAACAATTTTACAGACAGTTAATTAAATTTCATAAAAATAGAGGTGGTGGTGCTTTGCAAGCGTTTTTTGATAGTGTCCCTATTTCGTTATTCTTTTTATTGCCAATTTTCGCACTCTTGCTTAAAGTATTTTATTGGCGTCGAGGGCGTTTTGCTCACCACTTGGTATTTGGTTTTTATTATTTCTCGTTTTTGTTTACAGCAATGAGCATTATACTTGGGATAAACTATATTATTGAAATACCTAACTGGATTGACTTTCTGGTGTTGCTATCAACATTTTTTTACTTGGTACTTGCAGTTAAAAATTATTACGAACAAGGCTTATTTATTAGCTTTATAAAGGCTTCTATGCTTACATTTGTGTATATGATGCTTGTTGCTCCAATGGCAGTTATCATTATGCTTGTATTGTCATTTTTGTTGTACTAAAGCTTGGTCTTTAAATACTTACCAGTAAACGATGCGTTATTTGAAGCTACTTCTTCAGGAGTTCCAGAGGCTAAAAGTTGCCCTCCATTTTCGCCACCTTCTGGCCCTAAATCTATAATATAATCGGCACATTTAATGAGTTCTACATTATGCTCAACCACTATAATTGAATGCCCTTTTTCAATAAGCGCGTTAAAGGATTTTAGTAACTTTTTAATGTCGTGAAAGTGTAAGCCTGTTGTAGGTTCATCAAAAATAAATAGGGCAGTTTCTTTAGTATTTCCTTTACCTAAAAAAGTTGCCAACTTAATTCGCTGTGCTTCACCACCAGACAAAGTAGAAGAGCTTTGACCTAGTGTGACGTATCCTAAACCAACATCTTGCAAGGGTTGTAGCTTGTTTTTTATTTTTGTCTGACTTGTTTCTTCAAAAAAAGAAATAGCATTATCGATGG
Organism: uncultured Flavobacteriaceae bacterium; assembly: GCA_945788155.1. Taxonomy (GTDB): domain Bacteria; phylum Bacteroidota; class Bacteroidia; order Flavobacteriales; family Flavobacteriaceae; genus Pontimicrobium. Next base: position 5,675 of record CALZKX010000112.1, on the reverse strand, counting down.
TCATATTTAAAATATCATCGATGGTTTTACCTTCAAAAGTAACTTCTAGCACTTCTTTTTTAAAGCGTTTACCTTTACAAGTTTCACATTCTAGATGCACATCTGCCATAAATTGCATTTCAATAGTCACTTCGCCTTCACCTTTACAGGTTTCACAACGTCCTCCATCTACATTAAAACTAAAATGTTTTGCTTGGTAACCTCTAATCGTGCTTAGTTTTTGTTTTGAAAATAAGGCTCGAATATCATCATATGCTTTAATATAGGTAACTGGATTAGATCTAGAAGAGCGGCCAATAGGGTTTTGATCTACAAACTCAATATGCTTTACATTACTGAAATCACCAGAAATGGAGGTAAATTCTCCAAGTTTGTTACCATAGCTTCCAATTTCTTTAATTAATGCTTGATGAAGAATTTTTTTAACCAATGTACTCTTTCCGCTTCCAGAAACGCCAGTAATAACAGTTAGCATTCCTAAAGGAAATGTAACATCAATGTTTTTTAGATTGTGCTCTCTTGCACCTTTAATGTCAACAAAATACTTTGAGGTTCTACGTTCTTTTGGCACTTCAATTTTATATGAGCCATTTAAATATTTAGCTGTTAGCGAATTAGAGTTTAAAATATCTTTATAACTTCCTGTTGCAACAACTTCACCACCAAACGTTCCAGCCTCAGGGCCAATATCAATAATTTCATCGGCTGCAGCCATAATATCTTCATCGTGTTCAACCACAATTACTGTGTTACCTAGATCTCGCAAGGATTTTAGTACTGTTATTAATCGTTCGGTATCACGTGGATGCAATCCAATACTGGGTTCATCTAAAATATACATAGAACCAACCAAACTACTTCCTAGAGATGTAGCCAAATTGATTCGTTGACTTTCGCCTCCAGAAAGCGTATTGGATTTCCTGTTGAGTGTTAAATAACTTAATCCTACGTTGGTTAAAAATGATAACCTGCTTGATATTTCCTTTAATAAACGTTTAGCAATTTTGGTATCGTAATCGTTTAGTTCTAATTGCTGAAAAAACACAACTAACTTATTAAGTGACATTTCTACCAAATCGGTAATGGTCGCATTGTCAATTTTTACATAATTTGCTTCATGACGTAAGCGCTTTCCTTTACAAACTGTACATTTTGTTTTCCCTCTATAACGAGATAACATCACTCGATTTTGTATTTTATAGGCTTTGGCTTCTAACTCAGCAAAGAAACTATCTAATCCTTCAAAGTATTCGTTTCCTGTCCAAATAAGCTGTTTTTGTGCTTCGGTTAATTCAAAATATGGCTTGTGGATTGGAAAATTAAACTTGTGTGAGTTGTTTACCAATTGATCTCGATACCAACTCATGCTTTCCCCTCTCCAGGCAAAAATAGCATTTTCGTAAATAGACAATCCTGTATTTGGAACTACTAAATTCTCATCTATACCAATAATATCACCATAACCTTCACATTTTGGGCAAGCGCCATAAGGGTTGTTAAAACTGAATAGATGACTGTTTGGTTCTAAAAAACTCATACCATCCAGTTCAAATTTATTGCTAAAATACTGCTGTTTGTTATTTGCAAGCACTTCAACAAAACAGCCACCTTTACCTTCAAAAAAGGCGGTTTGAATAGCATCGGCTAGTCGATTAAAAAAATCTTCATCATATCTAACTATAACACGATCAATGACTAAATATATAGTGTCTTTATTGTTAATTTTCTGAATATATTCCTCAATGCGTACTACGTTGCTATTTACTTTTATTCTTGAATACCCTTGCTGATAAAGCACTTTTAGTTTATCGCTCATTGTTCTACCTTCTTCTAAATAAATAGGAGCGAGGAGCAAGAGTTTTTCGCCTTCAGTAAATGATTTTATATAATTAATAATATGAGAAACCGTATCTTTTTTTACTTCTAAGCCAGATTTTGGAGAGTAAGTTTTTCCAATCCTTGCAAATAGTAACTTTAAATAATCGTAAATCTCGGTAGTAGTGCCAACTGTTGACCTTGGATTTGTAGAGTTTACTTTTTGCTCAATGGCAATAGCAGGCGCAATACCTTTTATATAATCAACCTTTGGTTTATTAAGTCTTCCTAAAAACTGGCGCGCATAACTAGACAAACTTTCAACATAACGTCGTTGACCTTCGGCATACAGTGTATCAAAAGCCAAACTGGATTTTCCAGAACCAGATAATCCAGTGATTACCACTAATTTATTTCTAGGGATAACAACATCAATATTTTTAAGATTATGCAGTTTTGCACCTTTAATAATGATGTTTTTTTTTGGATTTACATTTGTAATACTAGTATTTATAGGCATTTTTAAAGAATAATCTTGCAAAGATACTACTTCTATCTTAGCTTTTAAAATGGATGTTTCATCGAATTTTTTGGAAAAACGCTGATTTTTTTTGCTTTTTAGGAATGATTGTTGTTATATTTGGTTCATATTAATCAGCAAATTAAACTATTAGCTTATAGCATAACATTACTTTTTAAATCTTAAACCCCTAACAAAGAAGTTTTTTCTTTGAGATAAAAGTAATGATTATGAAAAAAGAACTTATCACAGATGCTGTATTAGTTAGTAACTACATTAAAGGCGACGAGAGCGCTTTATCAGTTTTAATTACAAGACACAAACAAAAAATTTACAGTTTTATTTACTCTAAGGTTTACGACCGCGATGTAACCGAAGATGTTTTTCAGGACACTTTTATAAAGGTTATTAGAACATTAAAGCTAGGAAAATATAATGAAGAAGGTAAATTTCTTCCTTGGGTAATGCGTATTGCTCATAATTTGGTTATAGACCATTTTAGAAAGAATAGCAGAATGCCGAAATTTGATAATGGCCAGGAGTTTAATATTTTTTCGGTATTAAGTGATTCTTCATTAAATGCAGAAAAATCCATTATTAAAGAACAAGTACAGCAAGATGTGAGACGTTTAATTGAAGAGCTTCCTGAAGACCAAAAACAAGTACTGGTGATGCGTATGTATAATGATATGAGTTTTAAGGAAATATCTGAAAACACTGGTGTTAGCATTAATACTGCTTTAGGTAGAATGCGTTATGCACTTATAAATTTAAGAAAGGTTATAGATAAACATAATATTGTTTTGACAAATTAATACAATAAATAAAGTTATGCCACGTTACACTATTATAATAACAACTAATTTAGTCAAATGGAAAAACTTTACATTGAAGATTCAAAACATTTTGAAACGTTAAAACCGAGTGAAGAAACGGTTAATTTTCTTCTGAATTATTCTCAGGCTTTAAGTGTTATAAGTTGTAATAAATTAAAGTTTGAAGCGCTTTTAAACTAAACTTTGGCGAAAAAAAGTCCTAACTAACCATTAGGGCTTTTTTGCTTTGTAATACTCGTCAATCACCGTTTTTCTGCCAATGGTTTTAGTAATAATGTCTTTTTCTAGGTCCCATCCTCTTGCAGGCGAATATTGGCGACCATACCAAATAATTTGTAAATGAAGCTCGTTCCATAATTCTTTTGGAAACAATCGTTTGGCATCTTTTTCGGTTTGCACCACATTTTTACCATTGGTAAAATTCCAACGATACATGAGTCTGTGAATATGCGTATCAACAGGAAAAGCAGGAATACCAAACGCTTGCGACATCACTACACTAGCCGTTTTATGTCCAACTGCTGGTAGCTCCTCCAAAGCTTCAAAACTTTGAGGTACTTTCCCATCGTGCTTATCTATTAATATTTGAGACAATCCATGAATACCTTTGCTTTTCATTGGCGATAATCCTACTGGTTTAATAATCTCGCGTATGTCATTTACAGTGAGTTTCACCATATCGTATGGATTATCAGCTTTCTCTAATAATAATGGCGTTATTTGATTGACACGAACATCAGTACTTTGTGCAGACATAAGTACTGCAATGAGCAACGTATATGGGTCTTTATGATCTAATGGAATAGGTATTTCAGGATAGAGCTTATTTAAGGTTTTTATAACAAAATCTACTTTTTCTTGCTTGGTCATTGACTTATCTTTGTAAAGAAAATCAAAGATACTAAATATGACGACTTTAAAAATAGGAGATAAGGCACCAAATTTTACATCTAAAGACCAAGATGGACAAGTAATTTCACTCAATGATTATAAAGGTAAAAAACTGGTATTGTTTTTTTACCCAAAAGCAAGTACACCAGGTTGTACGGTAGAAGCGTGTAATTTACGGGATAATTACCAGCGTTTTCAGTCTTTAGGTTATGAAATACTTGGTGTGAGTGCAGATAGCGCAAAGAGACAGTCAAACTTTAGAAATAAGTTCGATTTTCCATATCCATTGCTAGCAGACGAAGAGAAAGAAGTAATTAATGCTTTTAAAGTTTGGGGACCAAAGAAGTTTATGGGAAGAGTGTTCGATGGCATTTATAGAACCACATTTGTTATTGATGAAAATAGTGTTATTGAAGATGTTATTACCAAGGTAAAGACTAAGGCACATACCGAGCAGATTTTAAAGTAAAAGAGGCTTTACTACAACAAGCTTAGTTAACAAACGTCGCTTTTTATTGATTATTTATTCTTCACTTTTTTACTTAAAACAATTGGTTTTCTAGTAAAACCAAACATTCTGTAATCTTTAATTAAATCACCAACACCCTCTGGTAGCATATTACTCCAACCACGTTTACCAGTAGAAATTTTTTCTAAGACTTCTCTTGAAAATATATTTAAGGTTTCAGGATCATAATCTTTTACATCAGTAACTTTGCCGTTGTATTTAAAGAATTTATATAATTCTTTCATACGTGGATGTACTTTTAGGTTTTCACTAGTAATTAATTCTCCAGTCGCTTTATCGACCATTGGATATAGATACACTTTTAAATCTTTAAAGAATAGCTTACCAAATGCTTCCAAAATACCTCCACTTAAATGCCTATAATATTTTTCATCAAAAATATCTACTAAGTTATTCACTCCCATAGCTAAGCCAAGACGCGCTTTTGTGTATTGAGAGAAGTATTCTACTAATTTATAATATTCTTGAAAATTGGAAATCAGTACTGTTTGTCCTAGAGAACAAAGCAAATCTGCCCTATCCATAAAATCTTGTTCATCAATTTCGCCTTCTGCACGAAGATTAGATAGCGTAATTTCAAAAAGTGTTTGAGTATTTTTTTCGTCAACCCTGTTTTCCTGTAAAAACATTTGGTATGATTTTTCAAACATATCCATATTTACCTTGGTAACAGGCCTAAAACTGCCTCGAAGTGCCAAAATATTCTTTTTATAAAGCACTCTGGCTGGTAATACATTATGGCCATCAGGGTCAAACATGACAGCATCTGTCATACCATTTTTAACCAATTGCAAGCTCATCAAGCGGTTGTCAACATTTTCAAAAATAGGTCCTGAAAAGTTGATGGTATCAATTTCTAGTTGGTCTTTATCTAAGTGGTCATATAAATAACGTAATAATTTTTTTGGTTCGTTATACTTGTAAAAAGCACCATAAATTAAGTTTGTACCAAGTTTACCTAATGTTTCTTGTTGTAAACGTGCATCATTTTCTTTGAACCTGAAATGCAAGATAATTTCATTATACTCTTGCTTCGAATCTATTTGATATTTAATACCAACCCATCCATGGCCTTTAAATTTTT
>CALZKX010000111.1 GCA_945788155.1 uncultured Flavobacteriaceae bacterium | reverse complement strand
CGGTTAAATGTTTCATTTTTTTAAACTAAAAATAATCAATTAAAACTTTATGCCAAATATAATTGCATCGCCTTTATAGCCATTTTGATAGGAACGTAAATAATCTACACGAAGAAACCTAAATTTCCCCCAACCAATATTATCGAGACCAATGGTATATTCTTGATAGGGTTTGTTGTATGGAGTGGACAGAGTATGTGCTCCAGCGATTATATTAAAGTTAAGCTTTTTTAATAAAGGTACTCTTCCAAGCAGAAACCCATTAAAGTCATGTTCTGCATGCATTTCTAGGTAAGAGTTGTTTGTGCTTGCTGTATAGTATGGCAAATTATTAAACACATTTAAATACGAACCTGAACCAATTTGGGTTTGATTACCGTTAAAATGTTGGTAATCTATAAATGAGATATTCTCACCATTAAAGAATTTTCCTGCTTTTAAATTATAGTTAAAACTCCCTTTATCAGCAACATTGATTCTTTGTGTTGCTTGAATTTTAAGCTGACTAAAATTATAGTTATCAATAGATGATGCAAACCCTTTTTCAAAACCCAAAATAACTGTAGGATATTTAGAATTTGGAATATTGTATTTTCCATTAGGGTAGCTCAAGTAATTTTGTGCAAAATTAATTCGTGCTGTAAGGTTAAACTTCATGATGTTATGTGCAACAAACGGAGCTATACCATAAGCTGTTTCGTCTAAAGGGTTGTTACTTGAATAAACTTTATTTTGTTTTGGATACCAAGCTTGATTTGTTGTGTTAAATAATGCTTTACGCTTTTGATAGCCTAAGCTTGCATTGATTCTAAAACCATTAAGTAACTCATTGGAGTATAATACTTGGGCAAAGGTGTTTTCGTAAATTTTCATATAGTTATTTTCTGAAAACATTGAAAATCCAGTATTTAATAGTTTAGAAATTGGGTTACCTGAATTAAACTGTTGTGTTGTTATGCCGCCAGAAAGTGTTAAAAACGGTCTGCTTTTATTATTAAATTTATAAGTTGCAGAGAGTGTTCCACGTAAGCGTTGTTCGCTAAAAGCATAGTTGATATTACTTCTTATGGAAAAGTAACGTTCGAAATCGTTATAACTTTTAGTGTAAAATGTACTAATATCTGCATTCCACCCTTGAACAGTATTAAAACTAATAGCTTTAATAGGAGAGGTAATACCTGTACTCCAGTTTTCATGTGAATTTCTATAAGTATAGCCACCAATAATATCGCCAAGGTTAAATGTATTATTTACAATATCTACAGAATCTTTATACGTTTTAGAGTTTCTAATAATTTGGATACTATCTTTTTTTATATAATCTATAGCTTCTTCAACGCTTAGTGGTATTGGTCTAATTGTACTCCAAAATGTAGAATCCTTTTTATTTGCCTCATCAGCAAACGACACTATTTCTCTAGTGAAATCTTTATGGGATAATCCAGAATCAAATATGTAGTCGCTATAAACTGCGGTGAAACGACCATCACCTTTTATTCCGAAAAGCCCATACTTAAAGTCGATATTTTGAGAGATTTTTATCCAAATATTATCTTTTTCAGAAAACGAAAAATTTTGTGTTATTGTTATTTTATCTACTGCAGGAATTTGGGCTTGTTTTCCTGTTATGTCTAATTCAGCTGCGTAAATTATCCATTGATCTTCAACAATATAGATATAGCCTTCAAAAACAGGGTCGTTTTTACGTCTAGGAGTTACTTTTATTTTGTTAATAAGGTTGTTTTTGTCGTCGTAAAATGTCCCTTCTAATTTGTAACGATAATATCCAAATGCATTATTTGCAATAGGTGTGATGATTTGATTTCCTAATTCTATGGCGTTGTTGTACAAATCAAAATCTACATCAATTGCATTGTTAAAGCTAAAACCATTTGCATCACCACTAACTTTAGATGCTAAGATTTTTTCTTTAAGTTTATTGGGTCTTAAAAATTCTAATTTTGAAAAAGTTTCAGATAAATAGATAACACCACTTCTGGTAGAATCTAATCCTCCTCCAAGGTCACCAATTTCGGTGCCTAATATCTTTTCGGGAGCATCTTTTATTCGAATTAATCCACGAGAATAAAAGTTAGATTTATAGCTCAGTATTTTATTTTGATTTTCTTTTCTTTTTGCAATAGCTTCACGAATAATAATGTTGGCAGGATTTTCTGTTGCATTAATAACCACTTCATTTAATGAGATTTCTTCATCAAACAAAACAGCATCTAACTTATATGGAAAGAATTGAATATTTACTTTTTTCTTAACAGTTTTATAGCCTAAGTACTGGAAAACTACTGTATAATTACTAGGTTCGCTAACGTTTAACTCGTAATTACCATCCTCGTTACTAGCTGTTCCAGTATAGGTGTTCTCGATGTAAATATTTACAAATGGTAAAGGTTCGTTTTTATTGTTGGTTACTGTTCCTTTAATTTGAGAAAAACAGTGAATACTTAATAAAAATGTAAACGGGAGGAGTAAATTATGTTTCATAAATGTTGATTGACGGTTAGTTATTCAGAAACACTTTTAAAAAAAGATTCCCTAAAACAATGTCAAACCTAGACATTTAATTAAAAGACTTTTGTTAAACAATCATAAATAAAACCTACTTTACTGTTAAAAAATGCTTGCAAAATTTACAATAATCTAGTTTAGATTATCTATGCATTTTCTTAATACGATCTAAATTACGTTTATTATCCCTGTCTTTTATCGTATCGCGCTTATCGTATAGTTTTTTTCCTTTAGCTAAGCCAATGTCCAGTTTTGCAAATCCTTTGTCGTTAATAAATAGACGTAACGGAATTATGGTAAGACCAACATTTTTAACTTCTTTTTCCAGTTTTTTAAGTTCTCGTCTATTTAACAACAATTTTCTAGTGGCCTTTGGCCTATGGTTTATATAGTTTCCATACGCATATTCTTCAATGGTCATGTTAACCACAAAAAGCTCTCCACGATCATTAAACTCACAAAAACTTTCGGCAATAGACGCTTTACTGCTTCGTATGGATTTAATTTCGGTACCAGTTAAAACAATTCCAGCAGTGTATTTGTCGAGTATTTCGTATTCGAAACGTGCTTTTTTATTTTGTATGTTTATACTTTTCTGCATGGAAGCCAAAACTACATAAATTTATTAATAGTTTAGACTGATATTAATTGGTTATTTTTGCAACAAAATTTATTAAAAATACTACAAATGAAACATATTTTATATAGCCTTAGCTTGCTATTGGTCGTTACTGCATGTAAACCTGAAAACGTTTTTAATGCTCAAGAAATAGTTGATAAGACTGTTGAGGTCTCTGGTGGCGACAAGTTTAATACATCAACCATTTCATTCGATTTTAGGGATATACATTATAAAGCTATTAGAAACAACGGATTATATCAATATGAACGATTTATTGCCGATTCTATTGGGCAAATTAGAGATGTACTTTCAAATGATGGATTTAAAAGATATATTAATGAAAAAGAAGCTATAGTTGTAGATTCCATGGCTGCAAAATATACTAGATCTGTTAATTCGGTTCATTATTTTTCGGTATTGCCTTTTGGGCTAAATGACGCTGCAGTTATTAAAGAATATTTAGGAGAAGTGACTATTAAAAATAAAATGTACTATAAAATAAAAGTCACTTTTAGTCAAGAAGGAGGTGGCGACGATTACGAAGATGTTTTTGTGTATTGGATTGGAAAAGAAGATTTTAAGGCTGATTATTTAGCGTATTCTTATATGGATAGTCCAACCGAATTAGGCCTGCGTTTTAGAGAAGCTTATAACGAACGCTATGTTAATAATTTACGATTTGTAGATTATAATAATTACAAACCGGAAGCAAATATTACAGACCTTTTTATGTTAGACTCACTTTTTGATTCTGGAAAACTAAAGCTACTCTCTAAAATAGAAAATGTTAATATCAAGGTAGAGTAAACCTAATCTATAACCAATACTGTACTGGACTTTTCACCACTTGCAGAAATAGTGACAATGTACAAGTTGGCATAGTTGCTATCGTCTATATCTTTATATTTTTTTGTTCCCAATACAGTATTTACAAAGGCAGGGGTTGTATTGCTGTGTCCTACAACTAGTACTGTTTTACCTTTAGTATTGTTGGCAAATACTTCCGAAAATAATTCTCTGGGATCATAAATAGTGACCTCTAAACCTTTTTTTTCGGCAGTTGGTTGTGCCGTTTGTTTGGTGCGATTGTAATTGGTTGAATAAACAGCGTCAAAGTCAATATTTTCAAACACCAAACTCCATTTAGCAGCTCTTAAAATACCAGCTTGAATTAAATTAGGATCCTTATTGGTTTTATCAGTTCTATCTTTATCGGCATGACGAATAAAATAATAGGTAGTAGTTTCACTATTGTTTTGTGAGTCTTGGGCACCTGATGGTAAGGTTAAAAGTAAAACAAAGCAGATTATAAATAGATGTTTCATAGAATCAAAATATCAGTTGTTTTCAAAGATATAATAGTTTAAGAATTAACTAAGAAATAATTGTTAAAAAAAATCATTTTTTAATGCAATAATTCTTCTTAAAAGACGAAAATTCTAATTAGGTTTGGCAATTGGTCATTCAACTAAAAACCATAAAAAAGAGATAAAAATTAAAACTTTAAGGTAATTAATACTGAATTAACTATTTTTAAGGTTAGAAAAAAAAATATAAAGTGAAAGATACAAAATCCGGTAAAATAAAAACACCTCACAAACGTAATGAAGGCATCCCTTTTGATGCCAATGTATTTAAGGATATTAACATAAATAGAAGTGCTGTAGAACGACGTGCAGCTACTTTAAGCGGAAGACGTTCGGTAAAAAAACAATGGCAAGCCGCTTGGTTGCTTAAAGCACTAAGTTGCATTGATTTAACGACACTCGCTGGCGATGATACTAAAAGCAATGTGCATAGGCTATGCGCCAAAGCCCAATCGCCCATAAGACATGATTTGTTAAAAGCCATGGAAATGGATACAGCCAATATTACAGTAGCGGCTGTTTGTGTATATCATAATTTAATAGCTGATGCAGTTGATGCTTTAGGAGACAGCAACATTCCAATAGCAGCAGTTTCAACAGGATTTCCAGCAGGAAATATTCCTTTAAAAGAGAAATTAAAACAAATAGAAATATCGGTAGCAGCAGGAGCTTCTGAAATTGATATTGTTGTAAGCAGGAACCTTGTGTTGCAATCTAACTGGAAAGCACTCTATGATGAGGTGGCAGCTTGCAGAAAAGCATGTGGTGAAGCACACATGAAAACCATTTTGGCAACAGGCGAAATACCAACATATACCAAAGTAGCCAAAGCAAGTTGGGTTAGTATGATGGCAGGCTCCGATTTTATAAAAACAAGCACAGGAAAAGAAAACGTTAATGCCACCATTCCTGTAAGTTTAGTTATGATTAGAACCATTCGCGAGTATTACGAACTTACAGGTTATAAAGTGGGCTTTAAACCTGCTGGAGGAATAAGCAAAGCAAAACAAGCTTTAAATTGGTTAATATTAATTAAAGAAGAATTAGGAGACCAATGGCTAAACCCTGAATTATTCCGTTTTGGAGCAAGTAGTTTATTAGGAGATATAGAACGTCAGTTAGAACATTATGTAACAGGACGTTATTCGGCAGCATTTAGACACCCAATGGCATAAAATTTATACAATGAAGATTAAAGAAATATTTGAAACAATGAGTTATGGCCCAGCACCAGAAAGTGCCGACGAAGCCATCCAGTTTTTAGAATCGCATAAAAAAACGTTTAAGTTATTTATTAATGGAAGATGGGTAAAGCCGACTTCAAATACCTATTTCGACACAATTAACCCATGTACAAAAGAAAAACTAGCTAAAATTTCAGAAGCTAATGCAGTTGATGTAAATAAAGCAGTAACTGCAGCCAAAAAAGCATTGCCAGAATGGGTCAATATTGGTGCTCACAAACGCGCAAGATATTTATACGCCCTAGCTAGACAAATACAAAAGCATTCCCGACTTTTTGCAGTTTTAGAGTCTTTAGATAACGGTAAACCAATACGTGAAACCAGAGATGTTGATATTCCAATTGTGGCAAGACATTTTTACCATCATGCTGGTTGGGCACAATTAAGGGACAACGAATTAAAAGATTATAAAGAAGTAGGTGTTATTGGACAAATTATACCTTGGAATTTTCCATTAATGATGCTAGCTTGGAAAATTGCTCCAGCCATAGCCATGGGAAATACAGTCGTATTAAAACCAGCCGAATTTACACCATTAACAGCATT
>CALZKX010000110.1 GCA_945788155.1 uncultured Flavobacteriaceae bacterium | reverse complement strand
GTGCAGAATACAAAATATTTTATAGTGGTAATACAGCTGTGATTGATAAACCTATCATTTTTGTTGATGGGTTTGATCCCAATGACTCAAGAGACATTCCTTCGATGTATAGTTTACTAGATTATGGTAGCGAAAACCTTGGCGATGTCGTAAGAGCTGAAGGCTATGACTTAATCATTTTAAACTTTCCCGAAGAATATTTTAGTCCAACAGATGGAACAACAACTATTAAAGGTGGAGCAGACTTTATACAACGAAACGCTTTCATTTTAGCAGAGTTATTGAATGTTATAAACGGTTTAAAAATTGGACTTGAAGAAAACGTAATTATAGGCCCAAGTATGGGAGGGCTTATATCACGTTATGCACTAGCCTATATGGAAGATCAAAGTATAGATCATGATACACGTTTGTACGTATCATTTGATTCTCCACATCTAGGAGCTAATGTACCAATAGGAGTTCAATACACTTTTAATTATATGGTAAATGGCGATCCAGAAACTACTGAATTAGAACCGCTTGTCGATGGACTACTTAATAGCGCAGCAGCCAAACAAATGCTAATTGATCATTATCTAGGACACGTTGATGGTTCTGGTGTGGAGCAAGATGGTTCTACCCACACACCTAAAGGCGCTCCAAATTTCAGGGATGCCTTTCAAACAGAATTGGATGGATTAGGATTTCCTACTAATACCAGAAATATTGCAGTGACAAATGGTAGTGGTCAAGGTGAGCTCACAGGAACACCAGGAATGGTGCTTATAAATCATGTTTTTAACATTGCTACTGGCACAACTGCATCTTTAAATATTAATTTTGCACCATTGGCGACACAAAATATAGCAGTATCAAATGTTGGAATTACAGTGTTTGGCTTTCCTCTTTATTCATTTTCAGCAACTGCAGAATCAACAGCAGCTTCTGATGGATTAGATAGTGCTCCTGGTGGATTATTTGACCTTTATTCATTTGATGATGGATCCACTGCCTTGGTCACAGAATTTGTTAATAATTTAAATTCTCAGTACTTTAATTTTATCCCTACTTTAAGTGGTCTTGCAATTAGTAGCGAAACCAATTGGTATGCCTTACCAGATGAAAATGACTCGCCATTTGACGATGTATATATACCAACTAATAATGAGCCACATGTAGAACTCACAGGAGGCTTAAATGGAAATGTGGAATATGTTCTTGAAGAAATAAGACAAGGATCTCTAAGCACGCCTGAGTTTAATGTTATAAATATGAAGTTAGCCCAAAATCCAGTTTCAAATGAGTTAATTATTCTATCTAGAGAAAAAACCAATAATGCTCAAGTAAAAATTATAGATTTAACAGGGAAAATAGTTTTTGAGAGTAAGGTTTCACTAACCAATAGAACAGTAATACCTTTAGAGTTATCTTCTGGATTATATGTAATTAACCTTAGGATCAAGGATAATCTAAACAAGCAATTTAAACTAGTGGTAAATCGTTAAACCAGCAATCTACCCTTTATATTTTAAGGGCAGATGCACTACTTTTTTAGTATTGAAAAAATCTTCTTCAAAATAATCACTCAGATTATATAAAGTCGCTTTTGGGAAATTTTTAAGCTCTTGGGTTAAATCCCCTCCTTTTAAATATAGTATGCCATTTTTAAGTTCATGCTTACTTTTTTTAATCACTTTGTTCTTAACCCAACTAACAAAACTTGGCATAGCAGTAACTGCACGACTTACAATAAAATCAAAAGCATCATCAATATCTTCAGCACGTTTATGTGATGTTTTTACGTTGGTTAGACCTAAACTTTCGGTAACAGCATCCACTACTTTCAATTTCTTATTAATACTATCAACCAGATAAAAAGAGCATTCAGGAAACATAATGGCCAATGGAATTCCAGGAAATCCGCCGCCTGTACCAACATCTAAAACTTTTGTCCCTGCTTTAAACTGTATTATCTTAGCAATACCTAGAGAGTGTAATACATGGCGTAAATATAATTCATCAATATCTTTCCTGGAAACCACATTAATCTTAGCGTTCCAATCGGAATAAAGTTCAAATAGTTGGCTAAATTGGTTTTTTTGAACATTAGAAAGTTCAGGGAAATATTTTTGGATTAATTCCATTAATTAATATTTTTAGACAAAATTAACTATTTAAGTGAATAATAAATCTTTTGTAAAAAGATAATCGATTTAATAATTAATATATTTGCAACTTATTATATAAAAACGAAAAACAGCACGTTATTATATAGATAACAAACAAAACATGAACACACAAACACTTACTTTTTCAAGAACTGACTCAGCCAAATTTTTCAGAACTTTAAACAAACGTGTCAACAATTATTTTAAAGAAAATAATATTAAAAAAACAGGGAACTGGAAATTATATACAAAGGCAATCTTAATGTTTACATTATTACTTGGCCCTCTAGTACTCTTACTAACCTTTAATTTACCTGCTTGGGCTCTAATTTTATGTATGATTATTATTGGTGTAGGTATGGCAGGCGTTGGTATGAATGTGATGCACGATGCCAATCATGGTTCATTTTCCAGTAAAAAATGGGTTAACAAGCTAATGGGAAGCAGCATCCATATTCTTGCTGGAAACGATTATAATTGGAAAGTACAACATAATGTTCTGCATCATACGTACACAAACATTCAAGGTCATGATGAAGACATTGATGCTGGAAGGATTATTCGTTTTTCAAAACATTCTAAATGGTTTAAAATACATCAATACCAAAAAT
>CALZKX010000109.1 GCA_945788155.1 uncultured Flavobacteriaceae bacterium | reverse complement strand
TTAATTGATATTTAAACATAGGTTCAAGATTTAAATTTAATTTATTAGATAACTTATAGTTAAAACCAAATCCAAGGTTAGCACTATAACTCAAATTATTAATATTTGTTGCCTTACCAATTAAAGTACTAGTGCCATCTAGCGTTGAATAAATTTCATTTGAATTTAAAAATAACGCACTAAAGCCTCCAATAGCACTAATTCCTAATTTAGTATTTGTGATTTTGTATTGAATTTCTAAAGGAATTTCTAATAGATCTAGCTCTTGACTAATAGAAGTAGTAGGGCTGTCCAATAAAAATCGTGACATAGATGTTGCTTCCATTTGGCTAACACTTAAAAAAGAAACATCGTTAGAGGTATTATTAAATTTAATGTTACCGTAAGAATTATTTCCCAATCTAGCTTGAATATTGTTGAATGCAATAACCTCGTTTGTACGATACC
Source organism: uncultured Flavobacteriaceae bacterium (assembly GCA_945788155.1). Taxonomy (GTDB): domain Bacteria; phylum Bacteroidota; class Bacteroidia; order Flavobacteriales; family Flavobacteriaceae; genus Pontimicrobium. The sequence continues at coordinate 6,549 of CALZKX010000109.1, read as the reverse complement.
CTAAAGTTACTTTGTGAATTCCTGTACGAACTTGAAGCTTATTGTTAACGGCATAACTTGTTGATACACCATAGCTAATATTTATATTACCTGTTTTTGTATTATTAACAAATTGGTTGTGAATGGAAGAACCCTCTCCAAGAGTATTGAAATAGACAGGAGCAACATTTGGCGTAACGCTCCAACGTTTAGTAACTTCATCGCCTACCTCCAAATCCTCTTCTGCTTCTTTTGCTTTGTTGTTTTTAGCAATAGCATCTTCAATAGAAGTCTTTTTAATGTTACTTACTTCATTTTTTGCAACTGCTGTATTAATGTCTGTAGCTTTTAATAATTCGCCCCTAATACGATTTTTTTGAGATTCATCGGTTTTATTCCTTTCAGAATTGGATGCAATTGTATTAGTGAGTTCTTGTTTCGTTAACTCGTCTGTTAATTCCTTTTTGATTGATGTATTAAGTTTACTATCATTTAAAGTTGACTTCGAATTGTTTTTAGCAACAATAGGCTCATTTTTATTGATATTAGTATTTTTTGAACCTATTCTCACACCTTTTGATGAGTCATTGGCTTCTTTTAAATTAGAATCTTCATTAGCTAAATTCTCTTTGTTCGTGTTGTTATTAGAATCAACAGTATTTGAACCTAAAGAGTTGTCCAACTCATTGGCATCTTGCTTGTTTTGTGGTTCAGTATCAACAATGGTTTCATTTACCTTTTGAGTTGAGTTGTTATCCTGAAAAAAAAGATTGTTGCCCAAAGTAAATAATAAAAGTAAACCTGCGGCAATTGCCGAAAGTTTTATCCATAAAGGGATTACTTTACGTTGTTTTTTGTTGGTAAGTAATTGTTCCGAAATATTTTCCCAAACATAAGGGTTAGGGATTGCTTCAAAGTTTTTTAATCCTTCTTGGAACAATCTATCAATATGCTTTTTTTCATTTTTCATAATGATTGCGAATTAAAATTCGCCATGTAATTTTCTATTTTATCTTTTAAAACTTTTCTCGCCCTTGCAAGATTGGATTTTGTGGTTCCTGTAGTTATTTCTAACATCTCGCTAATCTCTTTGTGGGAATATCCATCTAATACATAGAGGTTAAATACTAATCTGTATCTGTCAGGAAGCTCTTGTATTGATTTCAATAAAAAATCAAGATCTACAGTTTCCGTTTCTACTTCAATATGAACATCTTCAATTTGATCTTCATTAACTATGTCAAAAACCTTTTGGGTTCTATAACGTTGTAAAGCAGTATTAATAGTGATTCGTTTTAACCAACCCTCCAAAGATCCTTTACCACTATATTGTGATATTTTTTTAAAAATTGTCACAAAAGCGTCTTGCAGATTATCTTCGGCCTCTGCATAATTCTTTGAATACTTTAAACAAAGTGTAAATAATTTACTCGAAAAGAGCTTATATAAATCACTTTGAGCCTCAGTATCATTATTTTTACATTTTTGTATGAGCTGTTCTAAACTCAACTATTACATTGTTAATTAATTTAAATTTTATTGTACTCTTATTTCATAAGTTACAAATATATCTTCACCATCTTCATCTTCTCCTTGCCAAAATTTAAAAAAATAGGTTGACCCTGTCTGCTCATTAACTTTAAAATCAAATGAGCGTTCTATATTTTCATCAACTAAAGGCTCACAATTATCACTTATCAAAACATGTGCAATAACTGCAATAGTTCTTGTGTTATCCTCTTTTAAATAATATAAATCCCTAAAACTATAACAAGTACTTGGTCTTAAATAATTATAGGTAATTTGGTATATTTGACCAAATTCAAAATAATCTGGAAAACTAGCACTTTGAATTGGCACAAATTCGGAGTAGGCATTTAGTTCATTGTCGTTATCTAAACTACAGGAAAACGCCAACATAAAAATAAAACTAAATAGGAGTGTTTTTTTCATCACATATTTTGGGTTATTTATTAACTAGATGTGAAAAGTTGAAAAAGGTTGCGTTGTACAATAAAAAATCCCGACTTAGCGGGATTTTTTATTTTTATTTATTTTTCGAAATTATGACTTTTATTTTTTCTTCAAGTTCATCCATTAAATCCGGATTGTCTTTTAGCATATTTTTTACGGCGTCCCTACCTTGACCAAGTTTAGCCTCTTGATAACTAAACCAAGATCCACTCTTCTTTACAATTTCATTATCTACAGCGATATCTAAAACCTCACCAACTTTGGAAATTCCTTCACCATACATAATATCAAACTCTGCCATTCTAAATGGTGGAGCGACTTTATTTTTCACAACTTTAACTCGTGTTTTGTTTCCAAGAACACTCCCATTACTATCTTTTATTTGAGTTGAGCGACGAATATCTAATCTAACAGAAGCATAAAATTTAAGAGCATTACCACCAGTGGTTGTTTCTGGGTTGCCAAACATAACACCAATTTTTTCACGTAGTTGGTTAATAAAAATTACAGTACAATGTGTTTTGCTAATAGATGCAGTTAGTTTACGTAGTGCCTGAGACATTAAACGCGCATGCAGCCCCATTTTTGAATCTCCCATCTCACCTTCAATTTCACTCTTTGGGGTTAATGCAGCAACAGAATCTATCACTACAATATCAATAGCGCCCGAACGAATTAAATTATCGGCAATTTCAAGAGCTTGTTCACCATTATCAGGCTGTGAAATAATCAAGTTATCAATATCTACACCTAAGTTTTCAGCATAAAACCTATCAAAAGCATGCTCAGCATCAATAAAAGCGGCAATACCTCCAGCTTTTTGTGCTTCGGCAATTGCATGAAGCGTTAAGGTTGTTTTCCCTGAAGATTCCGGTCCATATATTTCTATAACCCTACCACGAGGATAGCCACCAACACCTAAAGCAATATCCAAACCTAGCGAACCAGAAGAAATAGCATCAATGTCCTCTATTGCTTGATCGCTCATTTTCATTACGGTTCCTTTTCCGTAAGCTTTATCTAACTTATCCAATGTAAGTTTTAGCGCTTTTAATTTTGCTTCTTTTTCGTTGCTCATTTCTTTTAAATTTCGTTTCTAATAGATGCTAAAATAATACATCTTTTAGACAATACAATTGTGTGACGCAACCTTTTTTAACTTTTCACATCTACTATTTAGTAACTGGGAAAGTTTGCTATGAAATTTTTTAAAAAAACCTTAACAACAACCAAATTTGGTCTTTTTATTTCCATTTGTATAAATGGTAGTTTTAAGGCCGATGGTGGTTAGCTCGATTCAATGATTTAATTTATAAGAAGAATTAAAAATATTGTATAACGAGTTAGTCTATAAAAAACACTTTGAATTTTTCAAAGTGTTTTTTTATGTTAAACATTGCCTTTTAATCAAAAGCAGTACCTTTGCCAAAAATTTCTTTAACCTTAAATTAGTATAGCATGCAACTGTACAATAAATTAAGTGCAAAAGAAAGGACAGAATTAATCGAAAAAGCCAATAAAGATCGATTAACACTTTCTTTTTATCAATATGCCAAAATAGGCAATCCCCAAGAATTTAGGGATCAATTATTTGTTGCTTGGAATCAACTAGATGTTTTAGGGCGTATTTATGTTGCTAACGAAGGCATAAATGCACAACTTTCACTCCCAGCAGATCGTTTCAACGAATTTAAAACACATCTCGATACAATAAGTTTTTTAAAAGGAATTAGACTAAACATTGCTATAGAACAAGACAACATGTCCTTTTTAAAACTTAAGGTAAAAGTGCGTCGTAAAATTGTTGCAGATGGTTTAATTGACCATACGTTTGATGTTACAAATAAGGGAATCCATGTTGGAGCCAATGCGTTTAACGAACTAATTGAGGATGAAAATACAGTGTTGGTCGATATGCGTAATCATTACGAAAGCGAAATAGGACATTTTAAAAACGCTGTGACACCAGATGTTGATACATTTAGAGAATCTTTAGATATTATTGAAGAAGATTTAAAAAACCATAAAGAAGACAAAAAACTTGTTATGTATTGTACAGGAGGAATTCGTTGCGAAAAAGCGAGTGCGTATTTTAAGCATAAAGGGTTTAAAAATGTATATCAATTGGAAGGTGGCATCATTGAATACACACGACAGGTAAATGACAAGGGGTTGGAAAATAAATTTATTGGAAAAAACTTTGTGTTTGATGACCGTCGTGCCGAAAAAATAAGTGATGCTGTTATAGCACAATGCCACCAATGTGGTAATCCCTTTGATGTACACACCAATTGTGCTAATGATGCTTGCCATTTGTTGTTTATTCAATGTCATGCTTGTAAGGGGGAGATGAGCAACTGCTGTTCAACCAATTGTAAAGACATACACGCATTACCTTACGAAGAACAAAAAGCTCTTAGAAAAGGCCAAGGCAATAGCAATGATATATTCAAAAAAGGAAGAGCAGATCATTTACCATTTAAAAAAGATTTAAGAAACATTTTTGAGACTTTAAAAGTCGATAAAAAATAACATATCTATGATGCAGAAAATAGAGTTAATGGCACCAGCCGGAAATTTCGAATCGCTTCAAGCGGCACTGGATAATGGAGCAGATTCTGTTTATTTTGGTGTGGAACAATTAAACATGAGAGCAAGAGCCTCCATTAATTTCACCTTAAATGACCTGACAGAAATTTCAAGACGCTGTAAAGAAAAAAATACTCGAACCTATCTTACATTAAACACCATTATTTACGATCATGATCTGTCTATTGTAAAAACACTCATCAAAAAAGCAAAAGAAGCAGATATTACAGCAGTCATTGCTATGGATCAAGCAGTCATTGCTTCAGCTAGAGAAATAGGGATGGAAGTGCATATATCTACACAAATTAATATCACAAACATTGAAACGGTAAAGTTCTATGCCATGTTTGCCGATACGATGGTGTTAAGTAGGGAACTTAGTTTGCGCCAAGTAAAAAAGATTACCGAGCAAATTGAAAAAGAACAAATAAAAGGACCTTCAGGGAAACTTGTTGAAATTGAAATTTTTGGCCATGGTGCTCTTTGTATGGCAGTTTCTGGAAAATGTTATATGAGCTTACATTCACACAATTCATCTGCAAATAGAGGCGCTTGTAAACAAAATTGTCGAAAAAAATACACGGTTATCGACCAAGAAACTGGATTTGAAATGGAGTTAGATAATGAATACATTATGTCTCCAAAGGATTTGTGCACAATTGATTTTCTAGACCAAATAGCTGGTGCAGGAATAAAAGTTTTAAAAATTGAAGGTCGAGGTAGAGCGCCAGAGTACGTTGCAAAGGTTATTAAGTGTTATCGAGAAGCAATCGATAGTATAGAAAATGGAACATATAATAAAGAAGAAGTGATAAATTGGATGCAAGAACTTGAAAAAGTCTATAACCGTGGGTTTTGGAACGGCTACTATCTCGGTCAAAAACTGGGTGAATGGAGCAAAGGTTCAGGATCGCATGCCACACAAAAAAAGGTGTACATCGGGAAAGGGGTTCACTTTTTCACAAAAGCAAATATTGGCGAATTTAAAATTGAAGCTTATGACTTGAATATTGGCGACACTATTTTAATTACAGGCCCAACCACAGGAGCTAAAGAAGTTGAGGTTAAAGAAATGTTGGTAAATGACGAGGAGCTAGGCAAAGGCTCAAAAGGAGATTCGGTAACCATTCCGTTAGATTTTAAAATTAGACCTTCAGACAAATTATACAAAATCGTAGAAAATAAAGTGGAGGCTTAATGGTTGTTATTACACTTCAGCGAAACAAATGTATTGGTTGTAATTATTGTGTGGAATTGGCTCCAAATCAATTTAGAATGTCTAAAAAAGATGGTAAATCAGTATTGTTGCATTCAAAAGATAAAAAAGGCTTTTTTACTTTAAAATCCAACGATCATGTTATATATAGCGATTGCAAAAAAGCAGCAAAAGCCTGTCCAGTGAATATTATTAACGTAAAGAATATCTAAATTCAATAAGCTTCTTTAAAAGTCTGTATAATAATCTTATCTTTACCTTTTTAAAGGATTTATGAACTTTCTTCAGGGAATAATTAGTATTCATCTGAATCAATATATAAAAATATATGGCTTGTAACAGTTGCTCAACTGGTAAAAACAGTCAGCCCAAAGGATGCAAGAATAACGGCACTTGCGGTACAGATAGTTGTAATAAACTAACTGTTTTTGACTGGCTTTCAAACATGTCGCTTCCTAATGGAGAAAAACCTTTTAATTGGGTTGAGGTGCGTTTTAAAAACGGAAGGAAACACTACTATAAAAACATCGAAAATTTATCGTTAACCATTGGAGATGTTGTGGCTACTCAAGCTCAATCAGGACATGATATTGGTATGGTAACGCTTGTAGGCGAATTGGTTCGCGTGCAAATGAAGCGAAAAAACATAAGCGAAACACCCGAAGAAGTTTTTAAAATATATAGAAAAGCATCACAAAGAGATATAGATATATGGTCTGCTGCAAGAGATAAAGAAGAGGCCATGAAAGTTAAGGCACGCCAATTTGCTATAGACCTTAAGTTGCAAATGA
>CALZKX010000108.1 GCA_945788155.1 uncultured Flavobacteriaceae bacterium | reverse complement strand
TTGGTATGTCCATGACCAATGCTTTTTCTTTGCTATCAACTTTCATAGGTGTTTTAAGCACTGTTTCGTTGGTGTCTCTTTCTACAATAAACGGATATTCAATGGCTAATTCTTCAAAGATGTTAAAATTGTTTTTAGCTATTTTATCTTCTTTACCTAAGTATTTTAAGTAAAGCTCTAAAGCAGGTTTGCCATCAATTTCATAAAGCAGGTTGCCTTTGCTCTTGGTGACCGTTCTTTTAATTCCTAAGGGTTTCCAGCCAGTTACAGCCATTCCTTTTAAATTGATTTTATCTGCGTTTAGTACTAATGCAACCATACCATAGTCTGCTTCCTTATTATTGGAAAAAACGAAGCTTCCATTAAGCATCCAATCGTCTCCAGCCAAACCACCAAAAAATAATTTTTCTGGTCCAAGTCCTTGTTTTAATAATGTTACCATTTCTTCGCCATTAAAAAACTCACCTTGTTGGTTAATGCCTGTACTACAAACTATAAGCGATGGATTGGTAAATTGCTGTAGCGCTTTATTAGCTAGTGAAGGAACGGCTTCATCTAGGCTTCGATTCCCTATGTCTTCCAAAACAACGGTATAATGTTTTTTTGATAATTCTAAAAGCAATATGGCGATTTCTCCTTCACTTTGGTGTCCATTTATAAATTCACCACATGATGTCGCACCAAAGACATCTATGTTTTTTGAGTCCAATAACTCGCAGATAGCCTTTCGGTCTTTTTTTATGGAAATAAAGACTATTGCTACAGTTGGTGTAAAACCATCTGCTAAAGCATTGACTAAGGCTTTATCAATGTCTGAAACTATTGAGCCATGTATTGATTTTGCTTTCATAATTTATATTTAATGCCTTCGCTCACCCTAACCCTAAAGGGTGCCAATGCACAATTTGTTATTAATTTTAATAATTACTTTATCAAATTCTTTTAAAACTTGATAATTGGAAAATCGCAATTCAATTATACCTAAATTTTTTAAATACGTTGTTCGTTCATCATCTTTTAGTTTTTGCTATCTTCTTAAATGATAACCTCCATCAATTTCAATTGATAATCTTAAATTTATGACAATAAAAGTCTAGAATATAACCAGCTAATGGACGTTGCCTTCTAATTTTAAAGCCTAATGGTTTTGTTTTTAAATATTCCCAAAGTTTCTTCTCAGACTCGGTCATATTATCCCTTAATTTTGCTGCATTTCTAGAAACTTTTGGTGTTGCTCCATCATGCATTCCTGATATTTTTAATGAGTCTTTTTCCATTTTCGTTATTTGAGAAAACCCTTCCTTTATGGTTGGGGCTAGGTTTTCGGTTTTATTTTTCTTTTAAAGCTACAATACAACATGTATTATTATGAAACTCGTGCTTTCCAGTTTTTGATTTCCCAAATTCACCATAAGTAAAAAAGCCTACTAATGGTGCATTCCAAACGTCTTGTACTTGGTTTATTTCTTCACTCATTAAGATGCCAAAAGATAAATGCCTGCTAACGCATGAAAACATGATGAGGGCATCAGCTTCTTGTTGTTTTTCAGTTTTTAATTCGTGACATTCTTCAATTACTTTTTCGATAACATCAAAATCGGGTGGGAGGGAAAATTTCACCTTAGATCCTTCAGGCACATGACCTGCACATATTAGAGAACGATCTTCTTTGTTAGCAAACATGGCTGTACGCATTACTGATGGCATATTCTCACGTTCCATTTGTAGCGGATAATAAGCGCCAACTTGTGTAACTATTTCCTTCCCGGAATTAAAATCATATTCAACACCAAGGTATTTTATCATTGTGTCCAGAGCTGGCTTATCGTCGATGGTATATACAATATTGCCTTCACTTTTTGTAATGGTTTTTGTTGTGCCTATAGGTTTCCAGCCACAAGTTGCAATACCATTAACGTCTATTTTATCTTGATTTATTATAAGCGCCAAGAGACCTTTGTTACTTTTTGTTTGATTAGAAAAAACCATTGGCCCTTCTAATATGAGGTCATCGCCAGCCATTCCACCAAAAATGGTCACATCATTTCCAAATCCTTGAGTTATGCCATCGATAATATTTTCGCCGTCTTGTGATAGCCAACCAGAAACAATGATGAATGCAGGGTTTTTGAAGGTTTTTTTTCCTTTGATGCCCATTTGTTTAGCATTTTCAAAAGTAGATTGCTGTCCTGTTTCCAAAAAAACTAATTTGAAATACTCTGGATTCATGTCCAGTAACATTATGACGATGCTTCCTTCTTCAATATCACCATCTATAAATTCTCCTGCAGTGGTAGCGCCAAAAACTGCTACTCCATTTTTATCCAATACATCACTTACTGCTTTCCAATCTTGTTTTATAGAAAGGAAAACGATAGCTAAAGTTGGCTTGAAACCATTAGAAGTTACCTTTTCAATTTCTAGAGAAATAGCTTCGGTTGAATTTGCTTTTATTGTTTTTGAAATCATTTACTATTTGTTTTTAATCGGTTTCTGTAATACCAACAATAACGTTGACTCCACCTGTTGCGAAATTGGATAAATCGTTAACAGTAGCTTGACCTTCAGTAGAACTCATGGTTTCTTGCATTTGCTCAAGATTATCAAAATACAATTCTGCCATACGATAGTAGTCGGCTTTTTGCCCATCTGGAGTCCCAAGAAACTTAGTTGTTTCCAATTTCGCTACGCCTTCCATAGTGGCAGCAAGCGGTAAGTGTTTTTCTTTGTAATATTTTTCAAAAGCGTCGGCATCTGTTGGATGTCCATATAAAACAGTTAATTTTTGCATATCTATTAGTGTTTAATTATTTTTCTTTTAATGCTATACAGCATGTGGTTAAGTTGTGCATTTCGAGATTTCCGCCTGTGGCTCTAGCTAGTTCTGCATTACTAAACATTCCAGCCATTGGGACATTCCATATTTTTTTTATACCTTCTAATTCTTCTGTCATCATTGGGCCAAATGCAAGGATTCTTCCTGCACAGCTAAAAACGACTAAAGCATCAGCTTCAGGCATTTCGGTATCTTTTAAGTGTTGTACCCCTTTAATTACTTTTTTCATCACATCCCAATCTGGTGGTAAGGAAAAGCGAACTTTTGAGCCTTGAGGGACAGTACCACTACAATAAAAGGAATGGTCGCTCCAATCTATAACTAATCCAGGGCGCATTACTGGGTCTCCTTTTTCTCTTTGTAGTTGTAATGGAAAATTGGCAGCAATCTCAATTAATAAATTTTTATTTTCGGGTGTTACGTTTTCTATACCACCATATTTTGTAGTAATATCTAATACAGGAATATTATCTACAGTATAAACATGATTTCCTTCGCTTTTAGTAACTATTTTTTCAGTTCCTACAGGTTTCCAGCCACAAGTAGCAATTCCCTTCACTGCTATTTTTTCTTCATCAATAGCAATACATACCATACCGTCGCTACTTGCTTTTTCATTGGTAAAAACAAATGTATCAGTAAAAGAATAATCATCCCCAGCAGCACCACCAAACGCATTAACATCTTTTCCAATAACTTCTTCAAAGCCTATTAATACTTCTTCACTATCTGCCGAAGGGTTACTAGTGCCAATTAAAAACGCTGGTTTGCTAAATTTTTCTTTGGCTTTTTGAGCAATTCCCATAGCCACTTCTTTGTAGTTTTTATTTGGATATTCATCAAAGTATAATTGAAAATAGTCTTTATTCATGTCAAGTAATAAGATTGCAGCCGAACCTTTTTCAGTTTCTTCATCAATGAACTCACCATTTGTTGTGCATCCAAATATTACAATATTCTTATCGTCAAGAACTTTTGATATGGCTTTTATATCTTGAGATTTTGAGCTAAATACTAAAGCTAAAGTTGGTTTAAAACCATCTTCCATACTTTGTACTAAAGCAGTTTTTATTTCTGACGTAGAATGCCCTTTTATTGATTTTGATTTCATTGAATTATAAAAAATATTAGTATTGCTAAAGTTAATAAATACATCAAATTAAATTTGAATTAATTTTTCAATATAATAGCTGGTAAGTTCAAATCTTTAAACTGCTTATTATAGGCTGTCATTTCAGTATTTATTATGGCATCACGCTCATTTTTAAAAGCACTCCATTCTTTCATTAAATCTCGAAGTCTTTCCTTGGAGCCTTGAGTAAGTTTTGGTTCGTCAACATCAATAAACCGTTTTAAATGCATGAGTTGGGAATTCAATTTGTTGTTGAAATTGATGACATCCTGAAATGTTTTTTGCTTAGGCTGAATTAAGTTTTCTTCCCAAGTAGTAATACGTTCAATTAAGCTTTCACCTTTTTCCAGTAGGTCTTTTGCTGAATCCTTATCTTTTAAAAGTTTTGCATAACCTTCAAGTTGTGATTTTGCAGAGCGCATATTGTTTACAGATTCATGAATATCTTTAATGGTGTTTTCAATTTGCATCAATGCAGCTTGCTGCTCTTTAAAATCGGAAGGTGTAGATTGTACTTTTGGATTTGGCAAAATAGTAACTTCAGTTTCTGAAGCACCTCCATTTTCCAACTTTAATCTTAAAGTATAATTCCCAGGAGCCACATTGGATCCAGAATGGTTGCCATGTACAAATACATTGTCAACTCCAGGAAGCGACTCTCTTTGAAAGTCCCAAGTAAAGCGATTGTAACCTTTTTTAGCTGGCAATACTTGTGGTGCTGAAGGACCTCCAGGCCATGATTTAAAATCTTTGTCTTTGTTACTTGAATAGGTTCTAATTACTTTAGAGCCTTCTAATACTTCTAAATTTAATTCAAGGCTATCAATATCTTTTTCTAAGTAATAGTCAAAGGTTATGCCGCTTTTTGGATTTTGTCCAACACCAGGAATAAATCGACTTGTGCTTCCACCAAAAATGCGATACGTGTTTTTTGGTTTAAAAATTTGTAGGGTTGATTTTTCTGATTTAATATTTTGAATGGCTCCTAAATCATCTAAAATCCAAAACGAACGTCCAGCAGTTGCAGCAATTAAATCGTTGTCTTGAATCACTAGATCGTTAATCGCTACAATAGGTAGATTTAATTGAAATTGTTGCCAGTTTTTTCCATCATCGATAGATATATATAGTCCAGTTTCGGTTCCAGCATACAATAACCCCTTTTGCTTTTTATCTTCTCTAACTACACGAACAAAACCATGAGGATCGTTAAAACCATTCACGATTTTTATCCATGATTGTCCGTAATTATTGGTTTTAAACACATAAGGTTTTAGGTCCATTGTTTTATATCTCATGATAACTATGTAAGCGGTTGCAGGATCGTTTGGTGACACTTCAATGCTGTTTATAATGCCATCAGATATACCTTTTGGCGTTATGTTGGTCCAGTTTTGTCCTCCATTTTTTGTAATGTGAACAAGTCCGTCATCACTTCCAGCATACAAGATGCCTTTTTCGTGAGGAGATTCAACCAACGACATTAAGGTATTATAGTTCTCGCCACCAGCTGCTTCGTTAGTGTATGGTCTTCCTCCAGGGCCTTGTTTGTCCTTTTCGTTTTTAGTGAGATCTGGACTTACAACATCCCAACTATTGCCACCATCTTGTGTTTTAAAAACGACATTTCCAGCATGGTAAATCGTGTTTCTGTCATGTGGGGAACTAATAATAGGTGCATTCCAATTGTAACGATATTTAAAGTCTTTTGGCTGAATGCTTAAGCCTAATTCTGGATATTCTTTAATTGGTTTTGAAGTATTAGCAGAAGTAACAAACTTCTCAATGATACCTTGATAGCAGCCACCATAAACGTGTTCTGGATTGTCTGGATCGAACGCTAAAAAAGCACTTTCGCAACCAGCTACAGAATGCCAGTCTTTCCAATCAATCCCAAATCTGTTGGTTCTACTTTTTATTGAAATAGCCGAATTATCTTGTTGTCCTCCATAGACATTATAAGGTACCAGATTATCTGTAATCACACGATAAAATTGAGCAGTTGGTTGATTTTGTTGTGTGCTCCAACTTTTTCCACCATTAAACGAAACATTAGCGCCTCCATCATTGGAGTTTATCATGTTAGTATTGTCATTTGGATTGATCCATAAATGGTGATTGTCGCCATGAGGCACAGGTATATTACTAAAGCTTTTGCCTCCATCAATCGATTTTAAAACAGGAGCATTGAGTACGTAAACGATATTTTCATTTTGAGTATCAGCAAAAATTTCCATATAATACCAAGAACGCGTTATTGTGATACGATTTGAGTTTACTTGTTTCCAAGATTTTCCAGCATTATCAGATCTATAAACACCTGCTTTTTTGTCTTCGGCTTCAATAACTGCAAACACCCTGTCTGAATTTGCACGAGACACCGAAATACCAGATTTACCAAAATCTTCAGGTAATCCCGCTTTCATTTTATTCCAAGTGGTGCCACCATCAGTGGATTTGTAAAGTCCAGAATCCTTTCCTCCAGACTCCATCGTCCAAGGATAACGACGATGTTGCCACATGGATGCATATAAAATACGTGGATTCGTCATATCCATAGATAGGGAAGAAGCTCCTGTATTTTCGTTTACATAAAGGATGCGTTCCCAATTGTTTCCGCCATCAGTACTGCGATACACACCTCTTTCAGTTGAAGGTCCATATTGCGCACCTTGAGCAGTCACATATATTAGGTCTGGATTTGTTGGATGAATAATCACATCAGAAATATGTCTTGAGTTATCCAATCCAATATGTGTCCAAGTTTTTCCAGCATCAGTTGACTTGTAAACACCATCACCCATTGAGGTCATCACACCTCTTGCAGCATGTTCACCCATTCCAACAACAACAACATTTGGGTCGCTTTCGGAGACAGCAATTGCTCCAACAGTCCCTGTTTTAAGAAAACCATCGGAGACATTTAGCCATGTCATACCACCATCAACAGTTTTCCAAACACCACCACCAGTGCTTCCCATGTAATACACGTTGGGTTGCCCAACAACTCCAGTTGAGGCGACACTACGACCACCACGAAAAGGGCCAATGTTACGCCATTTTAGGTGATGGAAATTTTTATCTAAAGTTTCGGTTAAAGTTGAATTTTTGTTTTTTTGTTTTTTGCTTTGAGCATCCGAAGTCACTGGCCAAATTAATAGCGCAATGAGCAATAATTTTAAAGTTTTCATTACTTAAAGGTTGGTTGATAAAATGTTTGATAGGTTTAACCTGGAGCAGATTGGTTTTGCCTTTCGTAAATATAAGGAATTTTCCGATGAAAAGGAATAGCAGCTACGAAGCTGTTTAAAAGTAATTATTAGTGTTATATTGAGTGTAGTAAAAATATTTAACACACTGACATTCAAGACTTTTAGATTGAACTCAGAAAAACAAATTATAGCTCTTTTATTACTTTTTAGACAGCCTCTTAAATATAAATTATAATTATAGATAAGGTGTTGACTAGTTGACAACTTTTTTATTATCAAATTCAATAACTTCTTGATTTTTAATTAAATCATTAAAAGTCTCTCTTTTTCTAATTAAATGAGCCTCATTATTATACCATAAAACTTCAGCTGGACGATAACGCGAATTATAATTACTTGCCATTGTAAAGCAGTATGCGCCTGCGTTTTTAAAAGTTAAAATATCACCTTCGTTTATTTCGCTGATGCGCCTATTATTGGCAAAGGTGTCTGTTTCGCAAATATAACCAACAACCGAGTAAAACCGTTCTCTTCCATCAGGATTGGAAATGTTTGCAATTTCATGTTGCGATCCATACAGCATTGGTCTTATTAAATGATTGAAACCCGAATCTACTTGTGCAAAAACCGTTGATGTGGTTTGTTTTACAACGTTCACTTTAGCTAAAAAAATTCCAGCTTCACTCACTAGAAACTTTCCAGGTTCAAAAGCTAATGTGAGCTCTTTGCCATAGTTTCCACAAAATTCGTTAAAACGAGAGCTTAACTTTTTTCCGAGTTCTTCAATATTCGTTTCAATATCACCTTTTTTATAAGGGACTTTAAATCCTGAGCCAAAATCAATAAACTTGAGGTTCCTGAAATTCTTGGCTGTTTCAAATAATATTTCGCTTGCATAAAGAAATACATCAATATCAAGAATGTCACTTCCTGTATGCATGTGAATTCCATTTATGTGCATGTTTGTATTTTCAACAATCCTTAAAAGATGAGGAATTTGATGAATGGAAATACCAAACTTAGAATCGATATGCCCAACAGAAATATTAGTGTTTCCGCCTGCCATAACATGTGGATTGATTCTTATGCACACAGGAATATCTGGGTGCTTACTTCCAAATTGTTCTAATATGGATAAATTGTCAATATTGATTTGAACCCCAAGTTCAGCAACTTCTTCAATTTCTTCCAACGAGACACCATTTGGCGTAAATATAATGTTTTGTGCTTTAAAACCAGCAACTAGACCTAGCTGTACTTCTTGAATAGACACAGTATCTAAACCAGAACCTAAGTTTTTTAAGAATTTTAAAACCGAAATGTTCGACAATGCTTTGGCAGCATAATTAATTTTTAAATTTTTCACATTACTAAAAGCCGCAGTTAATCGCTTATATTGCGATTCAATTTTATACGCATCATAGACATAAACGGGACTTCCAAATTCTTGAGCTATATTAAGCAGTTGCTCTTTTTTCATGATTTACTCTAATTTATTCTTCAAATATATTTTATTGCTCCTATAAAATCATAGAACTTTTAAAAAATAGTAATAATTATACTAAATGTTAATTATATAACAATTCTAAAAACTAGTTATTAATAATACTGCCATTACTATTTAAAATATTAGTGTAATTAGCAGCTATTATTTACATTTGCGCATCTTAAATTATTAAGCAAGTTATGAATTTACACGAATATCAAGGAAAAGACATTTTAAGTAGTTTTGGAGTGCGCATACAGCGTGGTATTGTTGCACAAAATGCTGAACAAGCAGTTGCGGCAGCCAAACAATTAACTAACGAAACAGGTACTAATTGGTTTGTTATAAAAGCTCAAGTCCATGCTGGAGGACGTGGAAAAGGAGGTGGTGTAAAACTTGCTAAAAATTTAAAAGAAGTTGAACAGATTTCTGGGCAAATAATAGGAATGAATTTAATTACTCCTCAAACGTCTGCCCAAGGAAAAAAAGTACACCAAGTTTTAGTGGCCGAAGATGTGTATTATCCAGGAGAAACTGAAACAGACGAATTTTATATGTCTGTTTTATTAAATCGCTCAACTGGTCGTAATATGATTATGTATTCTACCGAAGGAGGTATGGATATAGAAACAGTTGCTGAAGAAACACCTCATTTAATATTTACCGAAGAAGTTGATCCAGCTGTTGGATTATTACCTTTTCAAGCAAGACGTGTAGCGTTTAACCTAGGATTATCTGGAACTGCTTTTAAAGAAATGGTGAAATTTGTCATGGCTTTATATACAGCTTATGTAAAATCTGACGCTTCGTTGTTTGAAATTAACCCAGTTTTAAAAACCAGCGACAATAAAATTATGGCAGTCGATGCCAAAGTAACTATTGATGATAATGCTATGTATCGTCATAAAGATTATAAAGATTTGCGTGATTTACGTGAAGAAAACCCTATTGAAGTTGAAGCTGGAGCATTAGGTCTTAATTATGTAGATTTAGACGGAAATGTTGGTTGTATGGTGAATGGTGCAGGATTGGCAATGGCAACAATGGATTTAATTAAACAAGCAGGAGGGGAACCAGCAAACTTCTTGGATGTTGGAGGGACTGCAGATGCTGCTCGTGTTGAAGCAGCTTTCAAAATTATATTAAAAGATCCTGCTGTAAAAGCAATTTTAATAAACATTTTTGGTGGCATCGTGCGTTGTGATCGTGTCGCCCAAGGTGTTATTGATGCTTATACAAATATGGGTAATATAGAAGTACCTATTATAGTAAGACTTCAAGGTACAAATGCAGATATCGCTAAAGAATTAATTGACAACTCTGGGTTGGACGTACAGAGTGCTGTTGAATTTCAAGAAGCAGCCGATAAGGTTCAAGCGGTTTTGGCTTAACATAACAATTACATAGTTTTTTAATAAGAGTAGTGTAACACACTGCTCTTTTTTGTTGCATACATTTGTAATGTAATTGAAACACAATATGTTAATTGTGTATTAATTACCGTTAAACATAAGTTAATTAGTAAATAACTTTGTAACAATTGTGTTTTAAATATAGTCTATAAGACATCAATCAATTTTATTTAATCAATTTAAAACGAACAATTATGAAACAATTAAAAGCATTACTGTTAGCTGTAACGTTAACAATTAGCAGCGTACTTATGGCAAGTACAAATCCAGAAAAGCCATCTACTACTGAATCATCGGCAATTACATTAAAAATTGAAAAATTCCTAAAGAACCCAAGCTTTGATGTAGACTATGAGATGACAGCCAATGTCACACTTACATTAAACAAAAACAACGAATTAGTTGTTCTGTATGTAGATTCAACCGATGGTAAAATGGAAAATTTTATTAAAAGCAGGTTAAATTATAGAAAAGTGACTGGATCTTATGAGACTTTAAATGGAAAATTTATTGTACCAGTTAGAGTTAAAGTCGAAGAATAAGAATCTTCATTTGAATTAGTCTCGAAAACTCCTAAGTGGTACTTAGGAGTTTTTTTACGTTCATGTGTTTTTGAAAGCGTATTGTTTTGGGTAAAAAATGAAAAGACTCAACGTATAAGCGATTAATTTAGTATATCAAGTAAATTATTATAAATTATTAAAAATCAGTATTTTAAAAGTAAAATATATTCTAAGTCATAAAAAACACGATAAAAAGACACCTTTTTTTCGATGAGATACATTATATCTACGATTATAAAAGGGTAATTATACCTAATTTTATCTAATCAATAATTAATTCTCACTCAGCCATGATAAATCGTGTTGAAAAGTTAAGTTTGCTCTCAGAA
>CALZKX010000107.1 GCA_945788155.1 uncultured Flavobacteriaceae bacterium | reverse complement strand
TCGACTTACTAAGTAAGCTAACTTCGTTCAAAATACATTTTGACCTCGTTAATGCTCAACCAGACACTCTAATAATTAGGATTGTAATTACACATATCGCTTCCTATTGGCGAGCCATCAGGAATTTTAGGAGCTGAAGGCAACTTGAATTCATTTGGATTATCACTAAACTGCTTCATCATTAAAGCATATTGCATTTTGTAAGCATCATCAAAACTTAAAGACTTCATCGCTATATCCCTAATCGCTTTGTTTGCAATAGCCTTTACTTGAAAAAACGATTGGTCACTTACAGCGAGATTCATTAAATACTTTAATACATTTTGGTTGACCATTTGCTGTACTTCATTTAAATAAGCGTCTTTATGTGTTTTCTTGAAAGAATTACTTATCAATGTTTCCAATAATTCATCGAAACCTAATTGCTTGCTATCTAGACTTTTCTGTTGAATCATTCTATTTGCGCGTTGTGGATGCAACAACAGTTTTAAAGTCATGTTACTTGCAGTAGAAGCTGCACTTAGTGGGTCAAAAGCTACACCAGTTTTTCCTTTAAATGATTCTCTACTTCTCCAATATCCAAAGGCTCTTGGTGGAAATAATTCTAATTTGTTCTTTGGAATAGCCAGCGTATTGACATCAATGGTTTTCAAAAGTGTATTTAAAGCTTCTTTTTGAGTTGAAACATCAATACTTTTCACTGTCATTTGACCATCGCCTTTTACAGCGTAGTTGTAATCCAACCCTCCAACTACTTTTGAAGCTGCTTCAGTTTGATAACGGTGGAAAAAGTACAAAGGCACAAATACATCTTCTAATACAGAATAAGGTTCGTTGGAACGAATATTATCTACTGAAAAATTATTAATTGCTTTTTCTCTAACAGCCAAAACATTGTTCAATTCCTCTGATGCACTTTTACCATTATCCCAAAGATGCGCCAAAGCATGCGCTCCACCTTGAGCTCTTGCATCACTATCTGTGATAAAACGAAGCCCATCGCTTTTGGCTTTGTCTAAAATTTTGTTTAATTCTTCTCTTTCATTGGCTCCTTTATCAAATTCGGCATAACTATACTTAACCGTTACTTTATCCCAAACGCCAATGCCAACAGCATAGGCATTACTTAAATCTACTTCGCCATTTTTTAGTGTAATTGTAGGATGCGGATAATCCATTACTGATGCTCTTCCGTTGGTACTCGCAGCAAAGTTGTGAGCAAATCCAATAGTGTGACCAACCTCGTGCGCACTTAGTTGCCTAATTCTTGCCAAAGCCATGTCTAACATTGGTTGGTAATTATCATCATGCTCAGCAAATGGCTTGTTCATTAATGCCTGAGCTATTAAAAAATCTTGACGTACTCTTAAACTACCTAAACTAACATGACCTTTTATTATTTCGCCAGTTCTTGGGTCGGTAACACTAGCTCCATAACTCCAGCCTCTTGTAGAGCGATGAACCCATTGAATCACATTATACCTGCAATCCATTGGGTCGGCATCAACAGGCAACATTTTTACTTGAAATGCATTTATAAAACCTGCCGCTTCATACGCTTGATTCCACCATTTTGCACCATCCAATAAAGCCGAACGAATTGGTTCTGGTGTACCATTATCTAAATAATACACAATTGGCTCCACCACTTCACTCTTTGCAGCTCCAGGATTCTTTTTTTGTAATCTATGACGAACCACAAAACGCTTTTTTATTTGCTCTTGAACAGGTGTTGCATAATCCATATACGACATAGAAATGGCTCCACTACGTACATCAAAAACTCTTGGCTTGTAATTATTGTCTGGTAATTCAATAAAAGAATGATGTTGGTTTACAGTAACCAACGAACCTGTTGGCGTAACGCTTCTTAGGTTGCGTCCTGTTGGTTGTCCTTTAAAAGTTAATAGCACATCAAATTCTATATTCTTAGGAAATGCCTTAGTCCTTGGTAACCACATAGCACTCTTACTCTTGTCCAAACTGTATGAACCCTCGCGTGTGCCCTTTAATCTATTGGATACACCATGTGTATCTTGCATTAAAAAAGGAGTTAAATTAATTTTATGGACTCCATTTTTCTCTTCTATAATTGGAAAGCCAAACAATACCGATTTAGCAAATGCCTGTTCAATACTTGCTCGTTCTAATACATTATCTGTAAGTGCTCTATAATCTTGGTTCGGCTGGACAAGCAAAAGCTTATTGCCTGCTTTAATGAATTTTACAACGCGTTCACCACCTAATTGACCTCTATCCAATCCTATATCGTTAGAACCAATACCGCTGGATAATGAGCTTACATATAAAAACTCCTTGTCTAAATCCTTGACATCAAGTGTGATTTTGTCTGAAGATTCGTCATAAGAAAAATCGAAATAGCCTTTATAATTTTTTAGTTGTTTGTCATTATTATTTTGAGCAACAACAAAAACTGTAAATAGGGCAAATACGGATAATGCAATTAATTTTTTCATTATTAATGTGTGGTTGATTAAAAATTAAGACTATAAATCTACATAAATTAATCAGGACTAAAAAAGGTGTTTAACGCAAATTTGGTTAACAACTAAATTCTCGATTTTTAATTTTGAACATGATATAATAATCCTATTTTTGTTGAAAATTAGAACATGATTACATCCGATCACATAAAAGACCTTAATACACGCCTTGACAAACTAAGGCACTATCTTTGACATTGATGCCAAACTTATAGAAATACAAAACGAAGAAGAACAAACGTTTGACCCAAATTTCTGGAATGATTCCAAGCAAGCAGAAATCGTCATGAAATCGATTCGTGAGAAAAAAAGTTGGGTCGAAGACTATAAAAGTTCAAAAACTTTAATTGAGGACCTTGAAGTAATTTACGAGTTTTTCAAAGAAGATGAAGCTTCAGCTGAAGACGTTCAAAAAAGATTTGACAAAGCTTTAAACCTTATTGAAAAATTAGAGTTCAAAAACATGCTCTCTGAACCAGGCGATTCATTAAGTGCAGTGTTACAAATAACAGCTGGAGCTGGTGGTACTGAATCTTGTGATTGGGCTAATATGCTCATGCGAATGTACCTGATGTATGCAGAAAAAAATGGCTTTAAAGTCAAGGAACTTAATTTTCAAGAAGGTGATGTTGCAGGCATTAAAACCGTTACTCTGGAAATTGAAGGTGACTTCGCTTTTGGTTGGCTAAAAGGTGAAAATGGTGTACATCGTTTGGTGCGTATTTCACCTTTTGACAGTAATGCGAAAAGACATACCAGTTTCGCTTCAGTTTACGTATATCCTTTGGTTGATGATACAATTGAAATTGACATTAATCCTGCAGATATTGAAATAACAACGGCACGTTCCAGTGGAGCTGGCGGACAAAACGTGAATAAAGTAGAAACCAAAGTACAGTTATTGCATAAACCCTCTGGTATTCAAATTCAATGTTCTGAAACGCGCTCACAACATGATAATCGTGCTAGAGCACTTCAAATGTTAAAGTCACAATTGTATGAAATAGAATTGCAAAAACAAATGGCACAGCGTGATGATATTGAAGCAGGCAAAATGAAGATTGAATGGGGAAGCCAAATACGTAACTATGTTATGCATCCATATAAATTGGTTAAAGATGTTAGAACAAGTCATGAAACAGGAAATGTGGACGCTGTTATGGATGGCGATATTGAAGCATTCTTAAAATCTTATTTGATGATGATGGGACAACAAGAAAGTAGTAACAATAATCTTTAAATTAAAAAATATGATAAAAATATACCATAATAACAGATGTAGCAAGTCGCGTCAAGGGCTTCAAATTCTAGAAAAATCTGGTAAGGAATTTAAAGTTGTAAAATACTTAGAAAACGTACCAACAGCTAAAGAACTTAAAGAAATTATAGGACTCTTGGGCATTTCTCCAATTGAGTTGGTTAGAAAAAATGAAGCCATCTGGAAAGAAAACTACAAAAATAAAACCCTTTCAGACAATGAACTCATTGAAGCAATGGTTAACAATCCTAAACTTATCGAAAGACCAATAATAATCAATGACGACAAGGCCGTTATTGGACGTCCACCAGAGAAAATTTTAGACATATTATAATTTTGTTTAAAGTTTTTAAGTATTTGATTAACAAAACATTAATTTCTTTTAACAAAAGTTTAACCAAACTAGGTTAAACCTTACTCTACTTTTGGGGTCTAAATTGCAAAAATCACACATGAATAAACTATCTCTAACCATCCTTTTTATAGGGTTATTTGTAAATAATTTAATTGCACAGCAAGGACCAAGTCCTACAAATGTTCTAAAGGATGTAAAAATAACTGGTAAGGTTATTGACAAAGAAACTAAAGAGCCACTAGAGTATGCTACCGTTGCTTTTTTTAGTAAACAAGAAAACAAAATTGTCACAGGAGGTATTACCGATGTAAAAGGAGACTTTAGTATTCCTGTTCCCGCTGGAGTTTACGATGTTTCTATTGAATATATTTCATTTAAAAAAATAACCATAACTAACCGTAGTTTAACAACTGATACAGACCTTGGAGTTTTTGAAATGGAAATAGATGCTCAAGCCCTTGGTGAAATAGAAGTTATTGCAGAAAGAACCACCGTTGAGATTAAATTGGACAAAAAGAT
>CALZKX010000106.1 GCA_945788155.1 uncultured Flavobacteriaceae bacterium | reverse complement strand
GGATAGACCAAGGAGACTCAAAGGTAAAGTTTACTTATTTTTTTAAACTTTGGATAGACCTTTATAAGATTAAAAACGTATGTAAAGCTTCAAGAAAATAAACATGCTCAATAACCCAAAACAACAATCAGCCTATATTTTCTATTCAATAATCGTCATTATTATTTTACGGTTTATTTTGACTGGTCTTATTCCATTAATGGATAAAACCGAATCTCGATATGCCGAAATTGCACGATTGATGTACAAAACCCAAGATTGGGTGGTTCTGCAAATAGATTATGGCGTCCCTTTTTGGGCAAAACCTCCATTATCTACGTGGATGTCTGCGACTAGTTATGAGCTTTTTGGTGTCAACGAAATTGCTGCACGCTTACCTTATTTTATTATTAGTTTGGTTCTAATACTAGTTCTAGGAAAATATGTAAAACAAGTAAAAAAGCGTTTTTACCTTTTAGCTTTTATATTGCTAACTACTCCAGAATTTTTGTTACACGCAGGAGTTGTTTCTACTGATGCTGCTTTGTGCTTTACCATAACCTTAATTATGATTTCGTTTTGGAAGTCCATTGAAAATGAAAAACGCAGTTTTTGGAATTATTTATTCTTTATTGCGATAGCCTTGGGATTACTATCTAAAGGCCCTCTGGTTTTAGTGTTAACAGCACCACCTTTATTTATTTGGCTAATCATTCAACGAGTATCTTTTAAAGAAGTTTGGAACAAAATACCTTGGTTAACTGGTGTTTTAATTACAATCGCTATTGCTTTACCTTGGTATTTACTTGCTGAAAATAGGTCGCCAGGGTTTTTAGATTATTTTATTGTTGGCGAACATTTTAAACGGTTTTTAGTATCTGGTTGGAAAGGCGATTTGTATGGAAGTGGCCACAAGCAACCATTGGGAATGATTTGGGTATTCTTGTTAATTTTTTCATTTCCATGGATACAGTTTGTACTTATAAAATTATGGAGAGAACGAAAAAATATTCTCAAAAACAAATGGGTTTCTTTCTTGGTTTTATGGTTACTATGGACGCCTTTATTTTTCACAGTTTCAAAAAACATATTGCACACTTATACATTACCAGTTACCATACCAATTGCGTTATTAATGGTGCATTATTGGCAAGAGTTTAAAAAGAAAAAGTTATTGCTCATTCTAGGCTCAATTTTTCCTTTTTTAGTTTTAATTGCGACTGTAGTTGTATTGTTTGGAAATAGCAAGTTGATTGAAGATCTCAATACAGATAAATTTGTGATTGAAAAGTTAAATGAAACCGAACCTAACACGCCTCGTTATTATTGGAAGGTTAAATCCTATTCAAGTCAGTTTTATTCTAATGGGCAAATTAAGAATATAGATGAAGTATCACTAGATTCTATTTATAATACGCATGATAAATTCATTATGTTAATTAGACACAGAAGAATAAAAAATGTGCCTGAAATATATCAACAAAAAATGATACGAATAGATTCCAGTGCAAATACATCGGTGTTTAAATTTAAAAAGTAAAAGTTCTAAAAATTTGTTTTATACCAATTAACTTGTTGTGTTACACTTTCCAGCAAGGTTGTTTGTGGATTATAATTTAGTAGCTTTCTAGCTTTATCAATATTTGCCTTAGTCCTAGATTGGTCTCCTGCTCTTTTTTCGACTACTTTAATTTCAATAGTTTTTCCAAGTACTTTTTCTACAGCTTCAATGCCTTCTTGTGTGGTGTGTTCTACTTCTGTCCCTAAATTAATTACCTCACCATCAACCACTTCTTCCTTATCAATCACACTAACAACACCATCAACAATATCGCCAACATAGGTAAAGCTACGTAAATGCTTATCGCTACCTTCATATAAAGTAAAGGGTTCATCATTAATTCCACAAGTTATCAGCTTAGTGTACATTTTTTCTGGTCGCTCTCTTGGGCCAATTACCGAATATAACCTTAATGAACACGCTTTAAAAATCCCTTCTCTACTCTTTTGGAGTACTAACTGTTCAGCAGCTAATTTTGTGACACCGTAAAAAGACGCTGGTTTTGGTGCCACAGATTCGGTAAAGGTCGCTTCTAATCCATAAATTGAAGAAGTGCCAATATTTACAAACATTTTCAAATCTATACACTGTTGCGCATAATCTATAAGGTTCTTGGTAGCAAGTATATTGTTGGTAAAATAATCTTCGAAAGTAGAAGTGCTTGAAATTCCAGGTTGTGCAGCGAAATGGAAAATATAATCAATATCCAAAGGCAAAGCATCAGAAAGGTTTTCAATTCTTAAATCTAAATTGATTATTTCAACACCTTTTTCCTTGATTGATTTAGCGTTCATCTGTTTCAAATCAATATCGTAATAATCATTAAAATTATCTATACCAACTACTTTGTGGCCTAATTCACTTAACCTTTCGGCAGTATGAGAACCAATAAAACCAGCAGCTCCAGTAACAAGAATCTTCATTAAATTCATTTTTAAAGACGCAATTTACTATCTTTTTATATTTAAACCACCAAGCAAGATATTTATTATAAAAAAGAATACTTTTGTAACACAAAACTAATTTTAATGGATTACCAATTTACTATCGTTGTTCCCGTATATAATGAAGAAGATAATCTGGAACGTGTAGAAAGTGAACTACTGGAATACTCAAAGAATGCCTCAGTGCTTACGTGCATTTTGTTTGTAAATGATGGCTCAAAGGATAGAAGCCAAGAATTAATCGAAGCCATTTGCCAAAAACACTCCAATTTCAATTACATTTCATTTAAAGAAAATAGAGGCTTAAGTGCTGCCATTAAAGCTGGTTTCGATTATACTAAAACAGAATTGGTAGGTTATATCGATTCTGATTTGCAAACGGCTCCCGGAGATTTTAATCTATTGCTAGAGCATATTGGTACATACGATTTAGTAACTGGTGTTAGAGCCAACCGAAAAGATTCGTTTGTGAAAAACATGTCGTCAAAAATTGCCAATGGCATTAGACGAACTTTTACACATGATGGTATGGATGATACAGGCTGTCCGTTAAAAGTTATTAAAACTAAGTATGCCAAACGCATACCAATGTTTAAAGGTTTACATCGTTTTTTACCAGCTATGATCTTGTTGCAAAACGGTAAGATAATTCAAATTCCTGTGCAACATTTTCCTCGTATTGCTGGGCAAGCAAAAT
Source organism: uncultured Flavobacteriaceae bacterium (assembly GCA_945788155.1). Taxonomy (GTDB): domain Bacteria; phylum Bacteroidota; class Bacteroidia; order Flavobacteriales; family Flavobacteriaceae; genus Pontimicrobium. Next base: position 145 of record CALZKX010000106.1, on the reverse strand, counting down.
TTGGATTATGGAACAGGTTATTAGGACCATTAAGCGATTGTTTTGCTTATTTATGGATGAAACGAAAGTACATTAATTATGATGTTAGCAAACAAGGTTAATGAGTAATTGGCTAATATACACTATTGGTTTTGTTGCGCAAATC
>CALZKX010000105.1 GCA_945788155.1 uncultured Flavobacteriaceae bacterium | reverse complement strand
GCAGATCAAGGATTTATAAAATTTGGTTCGAGAGTAGATTTATTTTTACCTTTAGATACCAATATAAAAGTAACGCTCAATCAAAAAGTAAAAGGCGGCGAAACCGTTATTGCACAACAGTAACCATGACCTCAAAAGAGCTTGAAATAAAATTTAGAGAAGCTGTAGACCGTATCAATGCGCATACTGAGCCTTTTCCTGCCGATATTTTACTAAAATTATATGCCTACTATAAAAAAGCTACAAACGATTATGGAAGACCAAAAAGTAGAGAGCCATTAATAAATGCCTTTAAAACCAATGCCCTTTTTCAAGCTGAAGATATTAGTCAAGACACTGCCAAAGAACAGTATATTGAGTTGGTAGATAATTACTTTTTGTATCGTAAATAATAGGACTCTCTTGACTTTGTAAGAAAAATAGTTGACATTGTTTAACAGTTTCGTGTTTGTGTATGGTTAGTTGCGTTGGCTAGAACTAAGTTAGCAAAAGAAAACGAACCAGTAGGAAAATCCGCTAGGATTTTCCGAGTACACACAGAACTAGCAATTAATTATATGCGTTTGTTGTGCTTACGTTATTTGTTTTTAGAAGCTAAAAGATTTAAAACCAATTCGGTTTGTTGTAATACATTTTCTGTTAATTCTATATACCTTGAAATGGTGTAACGCTCTTGGTTCAAATGATTGACTATATCTTTTGGTAAATCATTTACTTTTACATTTTTCCATAAGAGTTGGTGTGTTGTATTTTTATTAAGAGGATTTCCAATGACTGGATATTTATTTCCAAGGTTTAGCATATAGTCTAAAAGGAGGTCTTTATTACCATTTTGTGTAATTTTCTCAAAAGATTGAAGTCGATTTAATTCCATAAGTTCTTTTCTTAGGTCTTTATCGAACAAATCTATTTTCCCACTAGATATGAGTAAATTAAAACTATTGGTATTGTAAACATTGGTGACTCTAATTCCAACAAATTCATTAATAAAGAGTTTATAATAACTTTCCAGATTATTAAAATGCCCATTTTCAATACTATCACCAATTGAGTTAATCCTTTCAATTCTGAGATTATTTCTTAAAAGCCGAGCATTAATTTGAATCGTATCTTTTGTGTAATCATTAATTAAGGCTGTTTTGTATTCGTTTTTTAGAGTTTCTTTTTTTCTGTTTTCATTCCAATTATTAATGCTTAATGCAATTAAAATCCCAATAACTACCAGAACAATTTCTCCAATAGCATATTTAAAATATTTTCCAGTTTTATTTTCCATAAGTAAGTTCTGGCGAATTTTTCTAAAGAATTTTATCATTGGTTAGTTGTTTCTCGAAAGTTAGTATAATTATTTTATTCCGTTCGAGGGAGAATAATGAAGCACAACTACTAATATAAAGCATTAAATCGTTGCATATCATTATATTTTAAACGAACCCACTAATTTAAACTCGCTAAACTCGCTTTTAAGGTTTCAATTTTTGCCAAAGCATCAGCTTCTTTTTTACGCTCACTAGCAACCACCTGTTCTGGTGCTCCAGCAACAAAACGCTCGTTAGATAGCTTCTTTTGAACTGATTTCAAGAAACCTTCGGTATAGTTTAGCTCTTCTGTAAGTTTTCCAATTTCGGCTTCAACATCTATACTGCCTTGCATTGGTACAAAATATTCGTTAGACTTTACTCTAAAGGTTAAAGCACCATCTACTTTTTCAGTGGTATAACTTAAATTAGAAATATTACCTAGTTTTGAAATTACAACATCAAACGTTGTAGAGGCTTTATCATTATTTAATACAAAACACTCTATAGCATCTTTAAATGCAATGTTTTTTTGTTTTCTAATAGTGCGTATTCCCGAAATTACCTCAGCAGCAAAATCAAACTCTTTAATTAAAGCTTCATTTATAGGTTTACTTTCTGGCCATTTTGCAATGATTAAAGCTTCCTCTGGAGAACGTTCAGCAATATGTTGCCAAATCTCCTCAGATAAGAAAGGCGTAAAAGGATGTAATATTTTTAAGTTGTTTTCTAAAATGGTGATAACTGCATCATAGGTTGTTTTGTCTATTGGTTGCTGGTATGCTGGTTTTACCATTTCCAATAACCACGAACAGAAATCGTTCCATATAAGCTTATAGGTTTCCATTAAAGCATCACTTAAACGATACTTTTCAAAATGATCTTCTATAACAGCTAAGGTCTGTTGGAACTTATTTTGGTACCAATCAATAGCAATCTTTGCATATTCTGGTTGCTCTATATCTGCTACTTCCCAACCATCTATTAATCTAAAGGCGTTCCAAATTTTATTAGCGAAAGCTTTACCTTGTTGGCATAATGACTCATCAAACGGTAAATCGTTTCCAGCAGGAGAGCACATTAACATTCCAACACGAACACCATCAGCGCCATATTGCTCCATTAATTTTATAGGGTCTGGTGAGTTACCAAGGGACTTACTCATTTTACGGCCTTGTTTATCGCGAACAATCCCTGTGTAATACACGTTTTTAAATGGTAATTCTCCTCTATATTCGTAACCAGCAATAATCATTCGCGCTACCCAAAAAAACATAATTTCTGGTGCTGTTACTAAATCGTTGGTTGGATAATAGTAACTTATTTCTTCATTATCTGGGTTTAGAATACCATCAAACACCGAAATTGGCCATAACCAAGAAGAGAACCAAGTATCAACGACATCGGATTCTTGTCTTAAATTCTCTTTTTTTAGTTTTTTGTTTCCTGTTTTTTCTTGTGCCAATGGTAGGGCTTCTTCTATGTTTTTTGCCACTACAAAATCGTTAACGCCTTCTCCAAAGAAATACGCTGGAATTTGGTGTCCCCAATATAACTGGCGTGAAATATTCCAATCCCTCACATTTTCCATCCAATTTCTGTACGAATTCTTAAACTTTGATGGATGAAACTTAATCGTATCATTCATTACATTATCTAAAGCTGGCTTTGCAAGGTTTTTCATCTTTAAAAACCACTGTGCCGATATTTTAGGTTCAATAACAGCTTTTGTGCGCTCGCTTGTACCAACTTTGTGTGTGTAATCTTCTGTTTTTACCAAGACACCTAAAGCATCTAATTCTTTAACTGCTTCATTACGAGCAAGTTCACGATTCATTCCTTGATAATGTAAACCAAAATGGTTTAATGTGCCATCGTCATTTAAAATATCTATTACCTCTAGGTTATGGCGTTCTCCAATATCTTTATCATTTACATCATGAGCAGGTGTAATTTTTAAACAACCTGTACCAAATTCCATATCTACATAATCATCCTGAATTATTGGAACTACTCTATTGCAAATAGGAACAATTACGTTTTTACCTTTTAAGTGCGTAAAGCGTTTGTCGTTAGGGTTTACACAAACTGCTGTATCTCCTAAAATAGTTTCAGGACGCGTTGTTGCAATGGTAACAAAACCTTCATCCCCTTCTATTTTATACTTAACGTAGTACAATTTATCTGTACGTTCTATATGATTTACTTCTTCATCGGACAAAGTTGTTTGTGCTTGAGGATCCCAATTTACCATTCTGTACCCTCGATAAATCAGTCCTTTCTCATACAAATCCAGAAATACATCAATTACAGATTCAGACAGGTCTTCGTCCATAGTAAACTTAGTACGCTCCCAATCGCAAGAGCATCCTAATTTTTTAAGTTGTTCTAAAATAATACCTCCATGCTTATGTGTCCAGTCCCAGGCGTGATTAATAAATTCCGTTCTACTAATGTCGGTTTTGTTAATACCATCCTTTTTTAGTTTTTCAACCACTTTCGCTTCAGTAGCGATAGAGGCATGGTCGGTTCCAGGCACCCAACAGGCATTATATCCTTTTAGTCTTGCACGACGGATTAGCACATCTTGCAATGTATTATTAAGCATGTGTCCCATGTGCAGCACTCCTGTAACATTTGGTGGAGGAATTACAATAGTATAAGGCTCTCTTTCATCTGGTTTTGAATGAAAATAATTGTGTTTCATCCAGTAATCGTACCACTTGTTTTCTACTTTATTTGCATCATATTGCGATGGAATAGGCATACTTTGGAATAATTTTTGAATACTAATGTGCAAAAGTAGGTATATTTTGTTTTCTGAGAAATTAAATATCTTATTAATATCCTTTTAGATAAGCAGAATGCATAAATCAAGAATGCATTACATCTAATATTTTTGTAGATTGATGAAAATGTATGTATGTTTACAATGATTTAAAACTAAAATGATGAAAAAATTAGTAATCTTATTATTTGTAGGAATGATTGGTTTTGCAGTATCTGCACAAGAAAAAGTTGCTAAAATCAAGTTTGAAACTGAAACCATTGATTATGGTACTATAGAAAAAGGAGCCAACGGTGTTCGTGTATTTGAATTTACAAATATTGGAGACGCTCCATTGGTTATAACGAAAGTTAAATCTACTTGTGGTTGTACTGTTCCTTCATGGCCAAAAGAACCTGTTATGCCTGGGGAAACCGGACAAATTGAAGTAAAGTATGACACAAAACGACTGGATGTTTTTATCAAAACTATTTTAGTCACATCAAATGCTCAAAGACCAAGTATTGCTTTAAAAATTAAAGGAAATGTTATAGACTCTAGTAAAAGTAGTGTTCTTGATAAAAAAAGCAAAAGCGTTTTAGAGCAAAAACAATAAAAACTTTAAATATTTTATTAAAATCCTCCACAATGGAGGATTTTTTTTTTAGAAAAGACTTTCCAGTTGAAAAGAAAACTTCATTAACACACCATTTCTTTCAATAATTAATTTAATGCGTTTACCGTCCTCATCATAAAACAATTGCATGACCTGTTGGATGGAATAATCATGTGCATCTTTACTGTTAACTTTTATTATCACATCTTCTAATTTTAAACCAGCCCTCTCAGCAGGAGACCCTTTACGTAACTCTACAATTGCAAATGATGGAGTCAAAACATATTTAAAAGATTTAGACGTTGTTATAGTCTTTTGTTGGCTACTTCTCCCAGCACCCAAATTACCGTAACCTGTGTTAATCACCCTGTCATTTCCCTCTTTAACAATTCGCATACCACTATGTTCCAACGATATACCACTTTTATTATAATTAAAAGGCTTTTTAAAATTACTATTCTTACGCAATGTGATTTTTCTATTGGGATAATCAAATATTATATTAAAGCGCTTTAAAATTTCGCCTCCCAAGCTCCCATTTCTTTCTTTGAATTTTTTGGCAAAACTAATTGATGAAGAATCTGGAAATGCTGTATTTACGTTTCCTAACGAAAAACCACCTATAGAAAATCTATTAATTTTTGAACGTTTACCATATACACTTCCACTAAGTCCTCTTCCTAGAAAATCTATAAAGAACTTATCAGGAATTGTAATGTTTTTTTCTTTATCGTTAAATAACCATAATGCATCACTTCCTCCTGTGTCAATTAAAAGTTTTACTGGAACAGATGGTTCATTGCCTGCAACCTTAGCACTTCCATCTATAAATGGCTTATTGTTTGAAAACTCTAAGGCAAAAGTCTCGCATTTTCTACATGATTTTGGTGTATAAAACTCAGGATCGTGCAAAACTATTTGCTTTTTTGAATAGTTGATTTCTACAACGAAATCCTTCAGTAAGTCATAGCCAATAATACCATGAACAGGTACTCCTAGTTGAGGCGTAAAATTTAACGACGGATCAAAAATCGCAAAAACATCTTGCCCAATGCTAACAGCTTTACCTATTTTTAAAATATTATTTTTTGATTTTAGTGCTTCAACGGAATCGCCTTCGCCTAATCCTCTTAAAAAAATTGGCTCAGTTTGATTAATCCTCAGTTCATTGGATAAGTTTACGAAATTGAAAATTATAGGTTTACTAACTCCTGTGTCCAACAAAAAAGATAACTTAACTCCATTAACCTCCACAGGAATAATAATAAGATTGTTTAATAACTTAAAACTAATCTTATCCTTAACTCCATCTTGTAATAAAAATTTACCTTGGGCAAACCCAGATAAATTCAATATAAACACTATTGAAAAAATCAAACGACCCTTTTTCATGCTATTTATTATAGGCTATCTCCAATTTACAAATCTTTTTACGAAATACTTTCTAAAGCACCTTTTTTTAAATAAACTTTAAGATAATTTTTTGCTATTTTGCAGTCCTAAAAAAGTACCATAATGCCAACTATATCCAACAAAGGGAAAGCGATGCCTCAATCACCAATTAGAAAATTGGTGCCATTTGCCGAAAATGCCTATAAGCAAGGAAAAACGGTCTATCATTTAAATATTGGGCAGCCCGATATAAAAACACCGCAAATAGCTTTAGACTCAGTTAAAGTACATTCGTTAAACATTTTAGCTTACACACGTTCTGAAGGTTCCGAAGGTTATAGAAAAAAAATAGCAGATTATTATTCTAAAAACGACATTCATGTTAACCATGATGACATTATTGTGACCACTGGTGGAAGTGAAGCTTTGCTTTTTGCCTTTGGAAGTATTATGGACACGAATGATGAAATTATAATCCCAGAACCTTTTTATGCCAACTATAATGGTTTTTCTACTGCCTCGGGAGTAAAAGTCGTCCCTGTGATTTCTAAAATTGAAGATAATTTTGCTTTACCTCCTATAGAAGAGTTTGAAAAACTTATCACACCAAAAACAAAAGCTATTTTAATTTGTAATCCTGGAAATCCAACAGGTTATTTATACAGCAAAGAAGAAATTAAACAGTTAGCTGCCATAGTTAAAAAGCATGATTTATTTTTAATTGCAGACGAGGTTTACCGTGAATTTGTTTATGATGGTGCGACACATTACTCGATTATGCAAGAAATAGGTTTAGATCAACACGCCATTATCATTGATTCCGTTTCAAAACGCTATAGTATGTGTGGCGCAAGAATAGGGTGCCTTGTTTCAAAAAACAAGGAGGTTATCCAAACCGCTTTAAAATTTGCACAAGCTCGTTTAAGCCCTCCAACATTAGCGCAAATAGCCAGTGAAGCTGCTTTAGCAACACCTCAAAATTATTTTAATGAAGTAATTACCGAATACGTAGAAAGGCGCAACACACTTATTGAAGAATTGCAAAAAATAGATGGTGTAAAAGTTGCTAAGCCCAAAGGCGCTTTTTATTGTATTGCAGAACTGCCAATAAATGATGCCGATGCTTTTGCTCAATGGCTACTGGAAAAGTTTGACATTGACGGAGAGACTGTTATGGTTGCTCCTGCCGCAGGGTTTTACTCTACTCCTGGAGTTGGTTTTAACCAAATAAGAATTGCTTATGTATTAAACAAAGAAAGTTTAATCAAAGCTGTAAATATTTTAAAAGAAGCATTAAAGGTTTATAAAGATTAGTGAACATTCAAGAAAACATATCACTAAAACCTTATAACACTTTTGGCATAGATGTTTGCGCAAACCATTTTGTTAGTGTAAATAGCATTAGAGAGTTGCAAGAAGTTTTAAAATTACAAGACTATCCAAATAAATTTATTTTAGGAGGTGGTAGCAATATGTTACTTACTAAAGATATTGAAGCATTAGTGCTTCATGTTAACTTAAAAGGCATAGAGATTATTTTAAAAACAAATTCGACTGTAATGGTTAAAGCAAATGCTGGCGAAAATTGGCACGAATTTGTACTTTGGTGCATACAACACGATTTTGGAGGCATTGAAAACCTGTCTTTAATTCCAGGTAATGTTGGCACTGCTCCAATACAAAATATTGGCGCTTATGGTGTAGAGTTAAAAGATGTTTTTGAATCTTGCGAGGCTTTACATATAAAATCTGGAACTATAAAAACATTTACAAAAAAAGATTGCAAATTTGATTATAGACATTCCATTTTTAAAAACGAGCTTAAAGGACAATACATAATTTTAAATGTGACCTTTAAACTTACTACAAAGCATCATACTATTAAAACAGATTATGGTGCAATAGGTAATGAATTAGAAAAACAAAACATTAATAAGCCAACCATAAAAGATGTGTCAAATGCTGTTATTTCCATTAGGTCTTCAAAGCTTCCAGATCCAAAAAAAATAGGCAATAGTGGTAGTTTTTTTAAAAACCCTATTATTTCAAAAACAAAACTTACCATACTAGAACAAAATTTTCCTGAAATACCTAGCTATAATATTTCGGATAAGTTAGTTAAAATCCCAGCTGGATGGTTAATTGAACATGTTGGTTTTAAAGGGAAAAGATTTGATAATTATGGCGTTCATAAAAATCAAGCATTGGTATTGGTAAACTATGGTAATGCCAGTGGAAAAGATATTTTAAACTTATCTAAACTTATTCAGGAAACTATAAAACGTATTTTTGACATTAATTTAGAGGCTGAAGTAAATATTATTTAACATTTAGCGTTACTCTCAATATAATCTCAAGAAAACAAGTTACACTTTTAATTAACCAGTATAATTGTTATCTTGTTTTTATAAAAATATATGCACATTTGGTTTCACAATTAGAACTACATATAGTTAGTCTTTTAAAGGAAGGAGATAAAAGAGCCATTCCAATAATCTATGAAAATTATTCAGGGGCTTTGTTGGGAGTTATTCAAAAAATAATAAGAGATGAAGCGATGGCTCAAGACGTTCTTCAAGAAACCTTCATAAAAATTTGGAGGTATTCGAAAAAATATGACGAGAATAAAGCTAAATTATTTACTTGGCTGTATCGTATCGCTAGAAACGCTGCCATTGATAAATTACGAAGTCATAACCTGAAATTCGAAAAAGAAATCCAAATTGCCGATTCTAACGTATATAAAATATCAACAGCAGGATTAAATCAAGACACCATTGATTTACAAAAGCATGTTGCAACATTGGATGTTAAGTACCAAATAGTGTTAAAAGCCTTGTTTTTTGAAGGCATGACACAACAGGAAGCAAGTGATGAACTAGATATTCCGTTAGGTACCATTAAGTCAAGATTAAAAATTGGATTAAGGGAATTAAAAAAAATATATAGTCCATAAAACATTACAGTCATGGAAAAAAAAGTACAAAAATTTTTAAAATCTGGTTTACTGGATAAGTACTTGATTGGAGCTACTACAGCTTCAGAAACTGTAGCAGTAGAATCATTTATGTTAAAACATCCCGAGGTTAAGGAAGAATACGATTTGTTGCAAGACCAACTTGAACTAGCAGCAAAAACACAAGCTGTAAAACCGCCTTCATATACTCTAGATGCGATTTTAGATACTATAAACGAAAAGCCTGTAATTCGTTTACAGCCTCAACGTAAAGTATCCGTTTGGTTTAGTATAGCTGCAAGCGTTGCTGCGCTAATATTTGCTGGAACTTCATACACACTCTACAATAACAATCAAAATCTTTCAAACGAAAATAATACAATAGCAGAAGAAATTTTTGATTTAAGAGATGATATTCAAGAAAATAACAACAAACTTGATGAAGTTATGAGACAATTCATGAAGTTAAACAATCCTGAAACAGAAAAGTATGTTTTGAGAGGAAATAATAGAGCTCAAGATTTAAAAACTGTAGCATATATTAATCCTATCGAGAAATCGTCTTTAATAGACGTTGTATCACTTCCTGAAATTTCCCAAGAGCAATCTTACCAATTATGGGCGCAAATGCAGGACAAAATGGTGAATTTAGGAATTTTGGATATTGAAGACCGCAAACTTAAATCGGTACCTTACATAGAAGATGCTTTAAGTT
>CALZKX010000104.1 GCA_945788155.1 uncultured Flavobacteriaceae bacterium | reverse complement strand
TTAATATTATAACTTTTATGCTGCGCGTTTATGATTGTAACAAAAAAGGTACTTAATGCTACTAATAAGATAAGCTGTTTGTTTTTCATGTGATTTTTTAACGTTCTAAAACAAATATAGCTTAATTTAGTATTCATTTATTTTCTAATCATTTAATATTTTTGTTATGGAACAGTTTATTTTTATACCTATTGCCTTTTTAGGGCTAATAATTTTAATTTCTGCTTTTTTTATAGTAAAGCAACAAACCGCTGCTATAGTAGAGCGATTTGGCAAATTCCATAGCATTCGTCAATCTGGGTTGCGTTTCAAAATTCCTTTAGTAGATCGAATTGCTGGTCGCTTAAGTTTAAAAATTCAACAATTAGATGTAATTATAGAAACAAAAACTCTGGATGACGTGTTTGTGCGTTTAAAAGTATCTGTGCAATACAAGGTCATTAAATTAAAAGTGTATGATGCATTTTATAAGCTAGATTACCCTCACGATCAAATTACGTCTTATGTATTTGATGTGGTTCGTGCCGAAGTACCAAAAATGAAGCTTGATGACGTCTTTGTTAAAAAAGATGATATTGCACTTGCTGTTAAAGCTGAGTTGAATGACGCTATGTCTGACTATGGGTTTGATATCATTAAAACATTGGTGACAGATATTGATCCAGACGCGCAAGTAAAACAAGCCATGAATAGAATTAATGCCTCTGAACGAGAAAAAATTGCTGCTCAATTTGAGGGTGATGCGGCACGTATTCTTATTGTTGAGAAAGCTAAAGCTGAAGCTGAAAGTAAGCGTTTGCAAGGTCAGGGAATTGCGGACCAACGTCGTGAAATTGCTCGTGGTTTGGAAGAGTCTGTAGAGGTTTTAAATAATGTTGGAATTAACTCTCAAGAAGCTTCAGCACTTATTGTGGTTACCCAACATTACGATACGCTTCAGGCTATAGGACAAGAAACCAATAGTAATCTTATTTTATTACCTAATTCACCTCAAGCAGGAAGTAATATGCTTAATGATATGGTGGCTAGTTTCACAGCTAGTAACCAAATTGGTGAGGCGATGAAAAGTTCGAACAATAAGCAGAATGACGAATAATATTTTTTGTTTAAATAGCTGTTGCCTCAGCAACCAGCAATTCATTATTATCTTCTAAGGCTTTTTCGATAAACTCATTAATCGCTTCATTAGGCTTCAAGCCATTATTAAGCAATACTTTTAATACTATCATTGTGGCAATACGAGTTCCTGCTTTTTTTACAGCTGTTCCAAATAAAGGCTCTAATTCATCGTAAGTAACATCTTTAGCTAGCTCTTCTATTTCTGCTTTTGTTTTTTGCTGCTTAGCTTCAGAAAGATTTGTGTACTTTTTTCCTAGTTGTTGAATCACGTTAATTGCTTTTCGCTGTGATTGCTGTTGTTTTGGTTGATTCTGAATGTTTGTTTTTTTGGGTTTCTGCTTAGCCCAAGAATCGCGTAAACCAACTGTTTTATTAAACACTAATGCGTTTGGTTTAGAATCGTTGTCCACATTAAAATACCCTAAACGTTGAAATTGAAAACGTTCTCCAATCTTAGCGTCAGCTAAACTTGGCTCAATAAAAGCATTGATTATTTTTAAAGAGTTAGGATTAACAAACTCCATGAAATCTCTATCTGGATGACTATCTGGTGCTTCATCCATAAACAGCCTGTCGTATTCTCTAACTTCAGCTTGTATAGCGTGTTTTATGGATACCCAATGCAAGGTTCCTTTTACTTTCTTGGTTGTATCTTTAGAATAAGTACAGTGAATTTCGGTAATATTTCCGTTAGCATCTTTTATAACATTTTCTGCCTTGATAATGTATGCGTTTTTCAAACGTACTTCGCCACCAAGCTTTAATCTAAAAAATTTATTTCCAGCTTCTTCCTTAAAGTCTTCTTTTTCAATATAAATCTCTCTTGAAAAAGGAACTTGTCTTGTTCCGGCATTATCATCTTCAGGATTATTTTCAGCTTCTAACCACTCTTCTTTGTCTTCTGGATAGTTAGTAATTACCACTTTAACAGGATCTAAAACCGCCATCACACGAGGTGCTTTTTTATTTAAATCTTCGCGAATACAAAACTCCAGCAGCGATACATCAATCACGTTTTCGCGTTTAGCTACACCTACCTTTTCTATAAAATTTTGAATGGAATTTGGCGTATAACCTCTTCGTCGTAAACCTGAAATGGTTGGCATACGAGGATCGTCCCAACCAGAAACCACGCCATTTTCTACCAATTTAAGTAATTTTCGCTTACTCATTATGGTATAGCTAAGGTTTAATCTTGCAAACTCACGTTGCTTAGGAATTAATGGATATTCGTCAACGCTATAATCATGTACTTGCTCTTTAAACCAATCGTAGAGCTTTCTATGTGGTTTAAATTCTAAAGAACACAATGAATGTGAAATCTGCTCAATATAATCGCTCTCTCCATGTGTCCAATCGTACATTGGGTAAATACACCAATCATTTCCAGTTCTATGATGATGTGCATGCATAATGCGATACATTATTGGGTCACGCATTAACATATTTGGGTCTTCCATGTCTATTTTAGCGCGAAGCACATGTGTTCCAGACTCAAACTCACCATTTTTCATTCGTTTAAACAAATCGAGGTTCTCTTCTACGCTTCTATTTCTAAATGGGCTATTGGTTCCTACTTGAGTTGGTGTGCCTTTTTGTTCGGCGATGGCTTCGCTAGATTGAGAATCGACATAAGCTTTTCCTTCTTTTATCATTTGTACAGCCCAATCGTAAAGCTGTTGAAAATAATCAGACGAATACAATTCGTTTTCCCATTTATAACCCAGCCAAGCAATGTCTCGTTTAATGGCATCAACATATTCTTGTTCTTCTTTGGTAGGATTTGTGTCATCGAACCGGAGATTGACAGGTGCATCATACTTTTCGCCCAAACCAAAACTAATACCAATAGCTTTAGTGTGACCAATATGTAAATAACCATTAGGTTCTGGTGGAAAACGAAAACGTAAATGTTCTTTTGGCATTCCGTTTTTTAAATCTTCTTCTATAATATGCTCAATAAAATTGAGTGATTTTGCTTCTTCAGACATCTTTAAAAATAAAAGGCAAAGTTATTAAATATTAGTGTAATATATTTGCTGAAAAGATTTTGTTTTGGGAAATATAAAAGTTGAAAATATAAGGGTTTTTGCATACCATGGTTGTCTCGCTGAAGAAACTAAAATTGGTAGTGATTATCGTGTGGATTTAGAGGTGAAAGCAGATTTACAAACATCGGCTAAAAGCGATAAACTGAGTGATACTGTTGATTATGTGTTTTTAAATCGCATTATAAGAGAAGAGATGAATAAACCATCGCATCTTTTAGAAACTGTTGCAAAACGTATTTTACAGCGTATTTTTACTGAAGACGATTTAGTGGCTAAAGCAACGGTTTGGGTTAGTAAATTAAACCCTCCAATTGGTGGTGATGTTGAAATGGTAACGATTAAAATGACCGAAAGACGAAAAAAGTAAGTGTTAATAGTGTTAAAACTTTATTTTTTTTACATTTGCTGTCCTAATAAGGCGTCTTGGCCGAG
>CALZKX010000103.1 GCA_945788155.1 uncultured Flavobacteriaceae bacterium | reverse complement strand
GTATATTAAAATGTATGATAGCACTGTTAGAGGTAACATCTGAAAATTTAGCACCCATTTCAAAATTAGACGTTTCACTAATTGGCAGTGAGTAATCTACTTGTGTTGTGAAAATTTCAGTGTCTTGGTCAGATCTTGTTTTAAAGGTGTTGTTAATGTCAAATGCACCATTACCTAAAAAATAATCGGTGCTTACGTTTTGGTTTCTCCTGTAATCATAATTTGTAAAATGTGTGTTAAGAGAAAGCTTGGCGTTGTTGTTGTACCTATGTGTAAAATCTAGATTAAAGCCCATATTTTGCTTAATATCTTTCGAGACATTATTTGAAAAGAAATCTGCTATATCGTTAGGGTTATTAGGTAAAATCTCTGTTTTGCTTTTGGTAATTTTTTTAAAATAAGGCAAAAACTGGGTATTAGCCGAAACGCCTAAGGTGTTGTTCTCATTAATGTCCCAGTCAAAATTTACATTGGCATTATGGGTTTCCGACCAAGTGTTTCTATCTAAATCCGTGTTCCAAAATTGGTTGTTTAAAAAATCGATGGTTTCTGTGTCAACACGATCTGTTTTTCTGCGGTTATAACTATAATTAGCGAAAAAGCTTATTTTTTTGCCTTTAAAATAATTGGTCATTCCATAATTTGTTTTTGGGAAAACCCCTTGGGTAACGCTACTAAAAACACTTCCGTTATATCCCGAAATGACATTTTTAGCCATCACAATATTTAAAACTACACCGCTTTCGGCATCATATCGTGCAGGAGGGTTTGTAATGACCTCAACCGATTTAATATTAGAAGCCGAAGTCCCCTGAAGCAACTCTACAATTTCGCTAGAAGAAATGTGAACTTTTCTATCATTAATATATACTGTAGGAGTAGTTCCTTTAACTGTAATGGCATCGTCCATCACAATCACACTAGGTGTGTTTCTTAAAACTTCCATGAGGTTGCCTTCACTTAATGCGGTGTTTTCAACATTAAACACCAACCTATCGACCTCTCTTTTAAGGGTTGGTTTTTTGTAAACCAATTCAATTTCAGATAATGCCTCAACAGACTCCTCTAGGACAAGCGATGGTATTTGGGTGTCTTGTGTAATGATAAGGCTGTGGTAATTATCAATATAACCTATGAAACTTGCTTTTAAAATATAGGAATCTGGCACAATATTATTGAAAAAGAATTTTCCGTTATCGTCCGATGTTGTCCCAGAAACCATCGTGGAATCTTGTGTTCTAAGCAATAAAATATTAGAGAATGCTATTGGGGTATTTGATACGTCAACAATATTACCAGACACTGTAAAGGACTGTGATTGAGACCAAATGATTGTGGTACTTAAAAAAAGTGCAATTAAGTAAAAATCCCTCATAATCAGTTTAATAGCTTTTTCGTTTTTCAAACACAAACTTATAATATTAAATTGAGACTGTATTACGGTTTTTCCGTAATCTTTAATCCATTCACTTGTAGGTTTTGCAAAAATAATTTTGTGTATTTTTGCGGTCTGGTAAAAATACGCCCTAAAAGGATAGATGAAAAACATTAGAAACTTCTGCATTATTGCACATATAGATCACGGAAAAAGCACGTTGGCCGATAGGTTGTTGGACTTTACGGGTTCAGTAACCGAACGCGAAAAACAGGATCAGCTTTTAGATAGTATGGATCTAGAAAGAGAGCGTGGTATTACCATAAAATCGCACGCCATTCAAATGGATTACTCTTATAAAGGTGAAGATTATATTCTTAATCTTATAGACACTCCTGGCCATGTAGATTTTTCGTATGAAGTATCAAGGTCTATTGCTGCCTGCGAAGGCGCTTTACTTATTGTAGATGCAGCACAAAGCATACAGGCGCAAACCATTTCTAACCTATATCTTGCACTAGAAAATGATTTGGAAATAATTCCTGTACTCAACAAAGTGGATTTACCAAGCGCAAGCCCTGAAGAGGTTACCGACGATATTGTTGATTTGTTGGGCTGTAGCCCTGAAGATGTAATACATGCAAGTGGGAAAACTGGGTTTGGTGTTGATAAAATATTACAAGCGGTTATTGAGCGTATTCCTGCACCTAGTGGAGACCCAGACAGTCCATTGCGTGCTTTAATTTTTGATTCTGTCTATAATTCTTTTAGAGGTGTCGAAACCTATTTTAGGGTTATTGATGGTTCTATCAAAAAAGGACAAAATATTAAGTTTATTGCTACTGAAAAATCTTATTATGCCGATGAAGTTGGCACACTAAAACTAAAACAACTTCCAAAAAACGAAATAAAAACTGGTGATGTTGGTTACTTAATTACTGGTATTAAAGATGCTAGAGAGGTTAAGGTTGGTGATACAATTACCGATTTTAAAAACCCTACCACCTCAATAATTGAAGGTTTTGAAGATGTGAAGCCAATGGTTTTTGCTGGAATTTATCCTGTTGATACAGAGGATTATGAAGAACTTCGTAATTCTATGGAGAAATTACAACTAAATGATGCGTCTTTGGTCTTTTCTCCTGAAAGTTCTGCTGCACTGGGATTTGGTTTTCGTTGTGGTTTCTTAGGAATGTTGCACATGGAAATTATTCAAGAGCGCTTGGAGCGTGAGTTTGATATGACCGTTATTACAACGGTTCCCAATGTGAGCTATTTTGCATACACACGAAAACACCCTGATCAACCTATTATTGTAAATAATCCAACAGATCTTCCTGACCCTTCTGGATTAGATCGCGTGGAAGAGCCTTATATAAAAGCGACCATTATCACTAAAGCCGATTTTGTGGGCAACGTAATGTCGTTGTGTATTGAAAAAAGAGGACAAATTACCAATCAAACATATTTAACCACAGAGCGTGTTGAGTTATCGTTTGACATGCCATTGGCCGAAATTGTTTTTGATTTTTACGATCGCTTAAAAACCGTGTCAAAAGGATATGCGTCTTTCGATTACCATCCAATTGGTATGCGAACCTCAAAATTAGTTCGTGTAGATATCTTACTCAATGCACAACCTGTTGATGCGCTTTCGGCTTTAATACATGCCGATAACGCACAGCACATTGGTAAAAAAATGTGTGAAAAATTAAAAGAACTTATTCCTCGCCAGCAATTTGATATTCCAATACAAGCGGCTATTGGAGCAAAAATTATTTCCCGAGAGACCACAAAAGCATTACGTAAAGATGTAACCGCCAAATGTTATGGTGGCGATATTTCTCGTAAACGTAAGCTGTTGGAAAAACAAAAGAAAGGTAAAAAACGTATGCGTCAAGTAGGTAATGTAGAGATTCCTCAAGAAGCTTTTATGGCTGTGTTGAAGCTTAATGATTAAGTTATTTTATTAAAAGGTTTCCCTATATATACTAGTTTGCTGCCTTTATTTATCCTGTTGATCTCTTTGTTGAATGACGATATAATATGTAGCTCTCCTGTGTCGTCTTTCACAAATAAAGGAATGATATCCTTCTCGTTATTGGTAGTTTCTATAACCTCAAGGTAATGTGCTTTATCTTTGAGCGCCAACTCTTGAATTGAAGGGAATTTTTTGGTCACCTCGGCAAGTGAGTTGTAGTCATCGGTATGACTAAACAAACCTTCTTTTGGGTTGTTCTTATCGTCTAACATTTCATCTTTTGTTACCAATCTAAAAGATCCATTTTCACCAAACTGTTTCCCAAATTTATCAATAGCATATTTGTTAATATCTGAATTTCCTGTTAAGGCCATTAAATAACCAACATCATTTAATTCTATATTGTCGGTCAATGTTTCAGAATAAATATTTGTATCAAACGCTTCAAGGCCTAGCCCCTTGGCTTTGT
>CALZKX010000102.1 GCA_945788155.1 uncultured Flavobacteriaceae bacterium | reverse complement strand
TATCTAAATTCAATAAAATTTCACCTTTCAACAATCCGCCTTTTAAACCCATAGCGCCTGTCATTCCTGTTTCTTCATCAATGGTAAATAAGGCTTCAATAGCAGGATGTGCAATAACATTACTTTCCAAAATCGCCATAATCGTTGCCACACCTAAACCATTGTCTGCTCCAAGTGTTGTTCCTTTTGCTTTAACCCAGTCGCCATCAATAAACATATCAATTCCTTGAGAGTCAAAATCAAAATTGGTGTCAGCATTTTTTTGATGTACCATATCTAAATGCGATTGCATTACAATTGGCTTTCTGTTTTCCATTCCTTTGGAAGCAGGTTTTTTGATAATCACATTTCCAACTTCATCAACGATGGTTTTAAGTCCTAAATTTTCTCCAAAATTTTTCATAAAGGCAATCACACGCTCTTCTTTTTTGGAAGGTCTTGGGACTGCATTTAAATCGGCGAATTTATTCCACAATTCTTTAGGTTCAAGGTTTCTTATTTCTGAATTCATGTATCTGTTAATTAAGTTTTACAAAGGTATGTAAGTAAATAAAAGAATTGTTAAACTATTGTGTATTTTTGAATGATGCTGAACAAGAAAAAACTAATAATTGCTTTAAGTATTATACCACAATACATCATTGTAAAGCTATTGGCTAGTTATCCAGAGTTTATTGAAACCTATTATAGCAATGGTGTGTATCAATTTACTTCAAAAATACTACGCTACGTTTTTGGTTGGATTCCTTTCTCAATAGGAGATATACTTTATACTATTGCTGGAGTATATATTTTAAGATGGTTTTTTGTTAATAGAAAACGCTTAAGATTTGACACAAAAAACTGGTTAATTGATGTGTTTTCAACAGTTTCAATAGTGTATTTGGCATTTCATGTATTTTGGGGAATGAATTATTATCGAATTCCCCTACACAAATCGCTCGACATTGATTATAAATATTCAACTGAGGAATTAATTAATGTAACTGAAGCGTTTGTTGAAAAATCCAATGCTATTCACTTAGCTATTACAAGTAATGATTCAATTAAAGTAAAAGTTCCATACAGTAAAAAAGAATTATTTAATAAAACAATGGATGGATATAAGGTAATTGCAAAAGAGCATCCCATTTTTGCCTATAAAGCAAAAAGTATTAAACAATCCATTTATAGTTTACCTCTTACCTATATGGGATTTAGTGGTTACTTAAATCCATTTACCAACGAAGCACAAATCGATGGTTTAATTCCATTATATCAATATCCAGCAACAGCATGTCATGAACAAGCACATCAATTAGGCTATGCTGCCGAAAACGAAACTAATTTTATTGGTTATCTAGCTTCCATTAACAACCCTGATATATATTATAAATATTCAGGGTATGTATCAGCTTTAAGACAATGCTTAAATGAAGTTTACAGGCGCGATAAAGAAAGTTTCGAATTATTAAAAACAAAAATCAACAAAGGAATCTTACTTAATTTTCAAGAATCAAATACCTTTTGGAACAACTATAAAAATCCTCTAGAACCTGTTTTTAAAGTTATCTATAGTAATTTTTTAAAAGCCAATAATCAAGATAAAGGCATTGAAAGTTATAGCTACGCGGTTGCATTATTGGTAAATTATTATAAGGAAAAGCCTATCTAAAGAAACGTTAAAAATATCATAACGTCACTTTACTTCTCTCACAATCGTTATATTTATAGTTCTAATTTATTACCAACTAAATATGATTAAAAAGTATCTTATTGTAATGATGCTTGTGTGTTCCTTTTCAATTGTAGCACAAGAGCATTTTCCGAAAAATGATGGCGTAAAATCTGAAAACACAAACTACACAGCATTTACAAATGCTAAGATTTTTGTGACGCCAACACAAATAATTGACAAAGGCACCTTACTCATCCAAGACGGAAAAGTAGTAGCCACTGGAACTTCAGTAAATATTCCTACAAATGCAGTTGTTATTGATGTTTCAGGTAAAAGTATTTATCCTTCATTTATTGACATCTATTCCGGTTTTGGAGTTGAAAAACCAAAACGTCAAGGAGGAGGATTTAGATTTGGTGGTGGACAGTACGATGCTTCAAGAGAAGGATTTTACTGGAACGATCATATCAGACCAGAGCAAAACGCAGTTGACCATTTCAAGTATGATGCTAAAGCTGCTTCGGCTTTACGAAAAGCTGGATTTGGCGTTGTGAACACACATCTTCAAGATGGCATCATGCGAGGTACTGGAGCATTGGTTGCATTGACATCAAAAGGAAGTGATGCCGAACGTATTTTAGACGACAGGTCTGCCGCTTACTTATCATTAAGCAAAAGCTTAAAATCGCGTCAATCGTATCCTAATTCCTTAATGGGCTCTTTAGCATTAATTAGACAGGTTAACCATGATGCAGCTTGGTACGCAAAAGGAGGAATTAAAATCACTGATCGTTCTTTAGAAGCTTTTAACAACAATAAAGGTTTAGTCAAAATCTTTGTTGCTGGCAGTAAGGCAAATGCTTTGAGGGTTGATAAGGTAGGTGATGAATTTGGCACTCAATATGTAATTGTAGGTGGAGGCGACGAATACGAACGCATTAAAGATATTAAAGCCGCAAACGCCACTTATATATTACCACTTAACTTTCCTAATGCTTATGATGTAGAAGATACGTTTGCAGCAAGTGTATTAGAGCTTTCAGCAATGCGCGAATGGAATCAAAAACCATCGAATCCAAAAGCATTGGCAGATAATAGCATTAGGTTTACCTTTACAACTGATGGTTTAAAATCGCCAAGTATGCTAAAAGCTAATTTAATGAAAGCCATTGAATATGGTTTAGATAAAACCAAAGCATTAGAAGCGCTTACAACCGTTCCTGCACAAGTGTTAGGGCAATCCAATAAAATTGGTTCTTTAAAAAATGGTGCTTATGCTAATTTCCTGATAACCTCTGGAGATATTTTTGATAAGAGTACGACACTGTATGAAAACTGGGTAAAAGGCGACAGGGATATTATTAAGGATATGAACATTAAAGACATTGATGGTAACTACTCATTTACCATGGCTGGAAAAACCTATGATGTTAAAATTTCAGGTTCTGCAAGTAAACCAAAATCTGATGTGAAAAGTAATGGCAAGCAGTTAGGCTCTAAAATTTCTTATAAAGATAATTGGGTAAACCTAACCTTTACTAGTACAGATACAACGCAACAAGAGTTTATGCGTTTTACCTCGAGAGTTAATCAAAATGATAATTTAAGTGGAAAAATTATTGATCCAAATGGAAATATAGCTTATGTAAGCGCTGTTAAATCTTCTAGTGATGATGATTCCAAAAAAGATGGAATGAACAAACGAGGAGGTTCTAACAAAGAAGTTAAAATGATGCCTGTTACCTATCCAAATGGTGCCTATGGTGTTTCAGAATTGCCTCAACAAGAAACTATTCTATTTAAAAATGCAACTGTTTGGACAAACGAGTCTGAAGGTATCCTTGAAAACACTGATGTGTTAATTAAAAACGGAAAGATTTCTAAAATAGGAAATAACCTGAGTGCTAGTGGTGCAAAAGTCGTGGATGCCACAGGAAAACATTTAACAGCTGGAATTATCGATGAACATTCGCATATTGCAGCAGCAAGTATTAACGAAGGTGGTCAAAACTCTTCAGCTGAAGTAAGCATTGAAGATGTCATTGATCCTGAAGATGTTAATATTTACCGAAACCTCGCAGGTGGCGTTACCTCAATACAAATTCTGCATGGTTCTGCAAATCCAATTGGAGGACGTTCAGCAATCATTAAATTAAAATGGGGAGAAACTGCTGATGGGCTCATCAATAAAAATGCACCAAAGTTTATAAAATTTGCTCTTGGTGAAAATGTTAAACAATCACGTTCTCAAAACGGAACGCGCTTCCCTAGAACCAGAATGGGAGTTGAACAATTATTTACCGATTACTTTACTAGAGCTCAAGAATATGATGCCAAAAAGAAAAATGGTCAACCATATCGTTACGACATAGAATTGGAAACTTTAACAGAAATATTGAATGGAGAACGCTTTATTTCTTGTCATTCATATGTTCAAAGTGAAATTAATATGATGATGAAAGTAGCCGAAAAATTCAATTTTAAAATGAACACGTTTACGCATATTCTCGAAGGTTATAAAGTGGCAGACATCATGAAAGAGCATGGTGTTGGAGCATCTACTTTTAGTGATTGGTGGGCTTACAAGTTTGAAGTAAACGATGCGATTCCTTACAATGCATCAATCATGCACAATGTTGGTATTACAACTGCCATTAACAGCGATTCGGGCGAAATGTCTAGACGTTTAAACCAAGAAGCTGCGAAAACTGTAAAGTATGGTGGAGTAAGCGAAGAAGATGCCTGGAAAATGGTAACCCTTAATCCAGCCAAATTGTTACACATTGATAATCGCGTTGGAAGTATTAAAGTTGGCAAAGATGCTGATGTTGTATTATGGAACGATAATCCATTGTCGGTATATGCGAAAGCTGAAAGAACTATGATTGAAGGTGCTACTTATTTTGATATTGATAAGGATAAGCAAATGCGTTCTAAAATTAAAAAAGAGCGCAGTGAATTAATGACAATGATGATGCAGGAGAAAAACAAAGGCATGAAAACACAACCTATAAAAGCAAAAGATAAGCAACTCCTTGAATGTGATTCAATGGACTAAACAAAAGAACTTATGAGAAAAATTATATATATATACTCAATTTTAATGTTATGTTGCACACTTTCGTTTGCGCAACAAACACCTGCAGACACCCAAAGTCAGGCTATTAGCATTACAGGTGCTACGATTCATGTTGGAAACGGAACTGTTATTGAAAACGGAACTGTTGTTTTTGAAAACGGAAAAATTCAGGCAGTAGGCAACTCAAGCACAGTGACCAAAGGAACTGTTGTAGATGCCTCTGGAAAACATCTTTATCCTGGCTTTATTGGAGCAAATACAAACTTAGGACTTGTTGAAGTTGATGCTGTAAACGCAAGTAATGACCAACGAGAAATGGGAAGTATGATTCCGCATGTGCGCAGTTTAATCGCTTATAATGCAGAGTCTAAAGTGATAGAATCCATGCGACCAAATGGAATTTTAACAGCTCAAGTATCTCCAAATGGTGGAACGTTCTCAGGAACATCATCCATTATGCAATTAGATGCTTGGAACTGGCAAGACGCAGCCATTAAAGTAGATGATGGTGTACATCTTAATTGGCCAAGTAGTTTTTCGAGAGGTCGTTGGTGGCTTGGTGAGCCTAGAGGCTTAAGACCAAATAACAATTATGCTAAACAAGTTGAAGGCATTATTGCTTTTGTAAAAGAAAGTAAAGCCTACTTAAAAGGAAAGCGAGCTACCAAAAATATTCCTTTTGAAGCTATGGAAGGTCTATTTGATGGTTCACAGAAACTGTATGTTCATGTCAATGACGAAAAAGGCATTACAGATGCTGTAAATTTTGCTATTGAAAATGGAATGACAATGGTTGTGGTTGGTGGATATCAAGCGCATACTGTTAATGGTTTGCTAAAAAACAATAATATTCCTGTGTTAATTGACCATACACATAGTTTACCTGCAACGTCGGACCATGATTATGACTTGCCATACAAAAATCCAAAACTTCTAGCAGACGCTGGCGTATTAGTTGGTATTCATACTGGAAGCAACTCTAACTTCCAGACACGTAACTTACCTTTTTATGCTGGACAAGTCGTTGGGCAAGGCATGGATAAAGAAGATGCGTTAAAATTAATTACCTCTAACATTGCCAAGATATTAGGTATTGATGATATGCTAGGAACCATTGAAGTTGGTAAATCTGCGACATTATTTGTTAGTGAAGGCGACGCCTTGGATATGCGAGGCAATCAATTAACTCATGCGTTTATTGATGGTCGTGAAATCAGCTTAGAAACGCATCAAACTGAGCTTTGGAAACGTTATTCTGAAAAATATAAAAACTAGGAATAAAAAACGCCGCAAAAGCATTCAGGGTTTACAGAAAGTAATTGTATTTAAAAACAGGCTTATATATTAATATAAACCTCACAGGTTTTAAAAACCTGTGAGGTTTTTTCTTATTCTATAATTTTAGCTTCGTTTGGTTTTTTAAACAAACCATCATCGGGTTTAGTTTTTAAAATTGACACATTAACAAAATTTACATCGTTACGCTTTGTTGTTGGCATATTGTTATCGTAGTTATACCAGGTCAACGTTTTTGGTAAATTTAAGCCTTCAACATCTTGCCAATCACTATATTTTATAAAATGAAACTCTTTGCCTTTTTCTTTTGAAAAATAAGTTACAGTATAAGCCAACCATTCCATTTTAAAGGTTTTTGGATTATAATACAAAATGTATTCATCTTCTGGTGACTCACCAATTCCAGCCTCATAAGAAATAGAAAGACCTTGGTAAGTTTTTCCTTCAAATTCCATGGCTTCTGCTTTTCCGTAGTTAATGCCATTATCACCAAGCACAAAAGGCATTGCGTAAAAGTAAAACATCAAGTTATAGTAAAACTTAGGATTGGACTTGTACTGCACTGTATCCAGATTTTTTAACCAAACATTTTCACCATCAAATCCTAATTGGTGATGCTCATAATCAATAAGTGATTTTCGGCTTTTTAAAGCGACATTATACTTCTCGTTAACACTAGGTTTTTCAATTTCATAATATAGGGTTTCAAAAGTATTCCAAGTATCAATACCTCCATGAGCATCAAATATTTTGGTTACTGTTTCAGGATAAATTGTAGTACTTATATTCAGTTCAGCACCTTTATAATTGATTGTTTTTGATTCTTCTTTACATGAAATAAAAGCGATAAGACTTAAAGTGATAATGAGTAGTTTTTTCATTTTTAGTGATTTTAGTTGAAAGCTTTGTCGTTTACTAAGGTACTTAATTACTTTTATTATTTATTTTTGCGATAATGGTAAAGCAAATTTCAAGCGTACAAAATTCATTGATTAAAGAACTGGTTCAGTTAAAAGAAAAATCCAGAAATCGTAAGAACTCTGGTCAGTTCATTATTGAAGGGCAACGGGAAATTGAATTAGCCTTGAAAGGAAACTACGAGTTGGACACCATTTTGGTTTATCCTGTGCTTTTCTCAGAAGAGCAACTCAATAACCTAACAGCTAATTCGCTAAACACTATTGAACTTTCAAAGGAGGTTTACCAAAAACTAGCACATCGCGAAACAACAGAAGGTGTTTTGGCACTTGCTAAGACAAAATCTTTAAAGCTAAGAGACCTTAATATCGAAGCTGAAAATCCTTTAATCCTCATTGCTGAAGCTCCAGAAAAACCAGGAAATATTGGTGCTTTATTACGTACTGCTGATGCTGCCAATATTGATGCAGTGATTATTGCAAACCCAAAAACAGACATGTACAACCCAAATATTATTCGCTCTAGTGTTGGTTGCGTATTTACCAATCAAATTGCTACTGGTTCAACCAAAGAGGTTATTGGTTATTTAAAAGAAAACAACATTAATATCTATTGTGCTGCATTGCAAGCTTCGGTAGATTATCACACACAAGATTATACAAAACCAACAGCTATTGTTGTTGGCACTGAAGCAACTGGACTTAGCGATGAGTGGTTGCAGCATTCAACTCAAAATATTAT
>CALZKX010000101.1 GCA_945788155.1 uncultured Flavobacteriaceae bacterium | reverse complement strand
TGTATATACTTCATGCTAATTGGTGTGTTACCGCTATATAAAGTATCATTGGTTCCTGTATGTTTTAGCTTTAAAGTGGCACCAATATCACCTACTGAAAGTTTAGAAACCGACTCCCTATTCTTGCCATCCATTATAAACAGTTGGTTAATGGTTTCGGTTTCACCTGTATGTGAATTAGTGAATTTATCATTTAGTTTTACTTCTCCAGACTTTACTTTAAAAAAGCTTATTTGCCCTAGATTTTGTTGGTATAATGTTTTAAAAACAAATAAAACTGTATCAGCATCTGCTTTTGCTTCTATAGTTTTTCCTTCGTTGCTTTGAGCAGGCTTCAAATCGGCAGCAGCAGGTGCAACATTATCTATAAAGCCCATTAATCGACCTGTTCCCATATCATTAAGTGCCGACACACAAAAAACAGGAAATACTTCGTGGTTTAACATTCCAGCTTTAAGTCCTAATCGCAGCTCATCTTCGTTAAGCGTGCCTTTGTCAAAATAGAGTTCTAATAAGTTCTCATCATTTTCAGCAGCTTTTTCAACTAACTCATTATGAAGTTTATTGGCTTTGTCCAATTGGTCTGCTGGAATATCTACTTTTTCTGGCTTCCCTCCCTCTGGCTTAAACTTATAGCAACGCATCTTTAAAACATCTATAATACATTGTGCACCATCAATTTTAATTGGGTATTGTATCATAACAGCGTTATTGCCAACTAAACTCTTAATACTTTTAAAGTTGTCTTCAAAGTTAGTATCAGCATGATCAATTTGATTTACCACAAATAATGTTGGTCTATGGTATTTATCTATATAGCTCCAAATAATTTCGGTGCCAATTTCAACACCTTGTCTTCCATTAATAACAGTAACAACAGTATCAGCCACACGAATAGATGAAATAATTTCACCAATAAAATCGTCTAGCCCAGGAGTGTCTATTATGTTAATTTTGTAATTCCGCCATTCAGTATGCAAAGGTGTAGCAAAAACAGAAGCACCGCGTTGGTGCTCTATGTCATGGTAATCTGATACGGTATTTTTATCCTCAACGGTACCTCTTCTATTAATAAGACCAGCTTCGAAAAGCATGGTCTCAGAAAGGGTTGTCTTGCCACTATTGTGTGCACCAACAAAAACTACATTTTTGATGTGCTTATCGTCAAATACTTTCATATGCTTTAATTTAATTATCCAATAAAATTAATCACATTTATTAATGAAAAACATGATTTTTGTTAGTTTATAACTACAAATTACACATGGTGGGTTTTGAGACAAATGGGACATTTAAGATACAAAAAAATCAACATCTTTTTAACTCATTTTTTATTTTTTTGATAAAAAAGGTGTTTGGAAAATCCAATTGCAGATTATAACCGTAAATACTCTTAAACAATTTAATCCATAAAACTAACATTATGAAAAAACTCTCAATTCTATTATTAAGCGGATTGATTTTAACCTCTTGTGTATCTAAAAAAAAATACGTTGCTTTAGAAACCGAAAACGGACAAATTAAAAGTGAACTGACTAAAACTAGAGTCGAAAAAGAAGACCTAGAAGCTAAGTTTAGTGCTATTCAGGTTCGTGTGGATCAATACAACAAAAAAATTAATTCTTTATCAGACTTAAATACAGAATTAAGCATTGAGAATGATGCAAAACTTGAAACCATTGCCAATGTTGCAGTAATTTCTAATGATACTAAAAGTAAAATGCGTGAAACTTTAAAGCAAGTAGATCCAGAACTTTTAGGACAAGCAAATACATTAAAAGACTCCATGAATCTTGCTGTTTCATATAATTTAACTAAAACACTTGATACGTCGAGCCTAAATGAAGATGAAGATATTGCAATTAGTATTGATGAAACTGTAGTGATGATTTCTATTTCTGATAAATTATTGTTTAATACAGCAAGTTACAGAGTAAGCAATAAAGCTGATGCTATCCTACAAAAATTAGCTGATGTTATAAACTCCGAACCAAGCATCGATGTTATGGTCGAAGGACATACAGATGCAAGAAGTATTAATAATGCAAAAGTAACAGACAATTGGGATTTGAGTGTTTTACGTGCTACTTCGGTAGTTAGAAAACTTCAAGACCAATACAACGTTGCTCCCGAAAAGTTAATCGCCTCAGGGCGCAGTAGTTACCAACCACTGGTTGATAATGACTCTAATGAGAGTAGAGCAAAAAACAGAAGAACACGCATTGTAATATTACCAAACATTAATAAATTTTTCGCCTTAATGTCCAATTCGACAGTCGGAGAATAATTCTATTGCCTCAAATTACATCAAAAAGCGCACCTAAATGGGTTGCGCTTTTTGTTTGCAAATACTTTGGTACACTAAAGCGTTATAATATCTTTGCATGAATTAAATCAAGCTAATGTTTTCACTTTTATCCATTTTTAGATTTGTCGCCTTTTTAGAAGGCCTATCGTATATTTTATTGCTTTTTATAGCGACTCCAATTAAATATTTTGGTAATGACCCTCAATATGTAAAAATGCTTGGTATGCCACATGGTATTTTATTTATGCTCTACGTGATACTCGCATTTATGCTCAAATCTGAAAATGA
>CALZKX010000100.1 GCA_945788155.1 uncultured Flavobacteriaceae bacterium | reverse complement strand
ATTTTATGGATATCATCTTCTTTATTGTGTCCTTCATAAGTGGCTTTTTTAACAAAGTATCTTTTACAATCGCCTACTTCAAAAAGATTAAACTTAATGTCTTTAACTTTTCTTCCATTCATTTCTAGTTTACCAACTATACCATAGCCATTGAGTAGGTCATATTGAAATGGCTGATAGTTTACTTCATTTTTATAATCAATTCTCAATGTAAGATCAGTGCTATTTGGAAGGTCAGGCTTCTCAACTCTTGTAGTTCTACATTCATCGCAATTATTTAACAAGCTTTGTGATTGTTTCGCTTCAGGATTTTGGTTTAATTCTGTTTTTAAAAGGGAACTTTTGGTCTCAGTGCCATTTTTGCAACTTGAAAATAGCATGAAACCAAAAAATAAATAATATACTAGTTTAGTTTTCATATTTTATCGTTTTAAAGAATTATCAATGTACAAAAGTCAAAAAAAAGAAAAGGGGATAACATACCTAACATTAGGTATATTTAACTGTTAAAATAATGAAATTTAGTGAACTATAAAGAAAAATAATACAAAAGCCTAATTAGTGAACACAAACTTAATAGCTACAATAAATAATAAAAAGGCTATAAAAGCCACTAAAACCCAAATACTTCCTTTAAAATAGCGTTTGTGTAAATTAAGATCTTTTCGGTAGGCATAAACTAGTGCGATTGTAAATGCGATGACGAATAATATTCCAAAAATGATCTGTTCTTTGCTGAACATATTTTTATATTTTTATGCGAATTTAAGAAAATAATAAAGATGAGTTTTCCGCTTTTGCGGAAATGAAATTAAAATTTTTATGAAAAATAAAATTGAAGCGGTAAAAGATTTTCACAAAGCTTTTAAAATTGGCTATTCTGAAACACCAAAAGCGTCCCTTGGACACGAAAAAAACATGTTGAGATATAAATTGATGCGCGAAGAAAACGAAGAGTATTTAGATGCAGTGAACGATAACGATTTGGTTGAAGTTGCCGATGCACTAGGTGATATGCTTTATATTCTTTGCGGTACAATAATAGAGCATGGTTTGCAACATAAAATTGAAGAGGTATTTGACGAAATTCAACGTAGCAATATGAGCAAACTTGGTAAAGATGGCGAGCCAATTTATAGAGAAGACGGAAAGGTGTTAAAAGGGCCAAATTATTTTAAACCTAACATTAAAGAAATATTACATAAATAAAAAGAGGCTGTCCCAAAAGTATCATTCTGAATAAAAATGAAGAATCTTATAATAATTAAAGTGTTGATTTATTGATTATTGAGGTTTTTCGACTAAGCTCAAAATGACAATAAAATCACTTTTAAAACAGCCTCTTTTATGTGATACTTTTTTATTCCCTTCCTAAAGGGAAGAGTTAGGGATGGCTTATATTTTAACTCTCCAACCAAATATATCTTCAGCTTTATTTGTTTGAATATCTGTAATGCGCTTCTTTAATTTGCTTGCGTAGGTATTTTCAAGATTTGGCAACTTGTAATCTTTGTTTTTATAACCAAACCCTGAAATAGGTGAAATTACAGCAGCAGTTCCAGCTCCAAACATTTCTTTTAAATTACCATTGTTTGCAGCCTCAACAACTTCGCTAACCGTTATTTTTCTAACCTCAAAATCAATACCTTCATTTTTAGCGATATCTAAAATACTTTTTCTGGTAACACCATCTAGAATTCTGTCGCTTGTCGGGCTTGTAATTAAAGTGTCATTTATTCGTATAAAAATATTCATGGCACCAGCTTCTTCAATATACTCGTGCGCATTGTCGTCGGTCCAAATAACTTGGTTGTACCCTTTTTTTACTGCCAATTGCGTTGGGTAAAATTGTCCTGCATAATTACCTGCGGCTTTTGCATAACCAACGCCACCATTTGCCGAACGCGAATAGTGTTCTTCAATTAAAACAGTTACTTCCCCAGAAAAATATGCTCCAGAAGGTGCAGTGGCAATAATAAATGTGTACTCGTTGGATGGTGATGCGTGAAACCCTTCTCCAGAGGCAAAAATAAAAGGTCTTATGTATAACGAACTTCCGTCTTTGGTTGGTATCCACTCCTTATCAACTTGCAATAACGTTTTTAGACCTTCCATAAAATAAGTCTCAGGTAACTCTGGAATAGCCAAACGCTTAGCCGAAATATTTAATCGCTTACAGTTCTCGTAAGGTCTAAATAAAAATACATCATTGTTGGCATCTTTGTAAGCTTTTAAACCTTCAAAAATTGCTTGTCCATAATGAAATATTTTAGCAGAAGGATCTAAAGTAAGTGGTTGATATGGAACAATTTCAGGAACATTCCAAGCACCATTTTTATAGGTGCATATCAACATGTGATCAGAAAAGACCTTTCCAAAACTCAAATTGTCAAAATCGACATCATTTATTTTGGATGCAGAAACTTTTGTTACTTCAATGTTACTGTTTTTAAGGTTTAGCATTTCAAAGTATTTAAGGCGCAAAATTAAACAAATTCATCCTTATAAAAAACACATAATT
>CALZKX010000099.1 GCA_945788155.1 uncultured Flavobacteriaceae bacterium | reverse complement strand
TACGACAAAGGTAATTTACTTATTATTGATGTAGATAATTTAGACTTTGTCGATAATCCTGAAGATTTAGGAAGCATTATCAATACCATTGATGCCGAAATTCACGGTTTATTTTAAGAAAATAGTTGCTCATTTTTAAGGTTAGTTTTATTACTTTAGTCACTCAAACTAAAGTTTATATAAATTTTCAACCAACAAACATGAGACAATTAACCCTTTCGCTTATCCTTCTTTTAAGCACTACAATCATTATAGCACAAGATGATTCGCAAACACCAATACCAAATTATAGATTAGCCGCAAAATACTCACCAACCAATCTTGGGAAATTGGTTCACTCTACCACAGTTCGTCCAAATTGGTTAAAAACAGGCAATCGTTTTTGGTATCAATACAAAACAACCAAAGGCTCAAACTATTACATTGTTGACCCTGACAAGCGCACCAGAACTGCACTGTTCGACAATGCTAAAATGGCAAAATGGCTAACCGAAATCACTAAAGACCCTTACGACGCACAACACTTACCAAAATTTAATTTTGAATTCGTAAAAAACGAAACAGCCATTCGTTTTAGAGTGACCTCTACCGAAGAAATTGAAGCAAAGGAAGACGAAAAAGATAAAAAGAAAGAAACCGAACAAGACTCAACAAAAGCAGAAAAGGCTAAAAAGAAAAAGCCTAAAATGGAAAAGAAAGTGTATTTCCTAGAATACCGTTTAGGCAGCAATGGGTTGACCGTAATTGACAACTCCAAAGATGATGAAAAACGAATTAGATGGGCAAATGTAGCTCCAGATAGTTCTATTGTGTTGTTCTCAAAAAAGCACAATTTATATTGGATGGATAAAGAAAACTTCCTGAAAGCAGTTGAAGATGAAAAAGATTCGACTATCGTAGAGCACCAATGGACTAAAGATGGTGAGGAAAACTTTGGCTATGGTAGTAGCGGAAGAGGGCAAACCAACGTTGAAAAAGAAAAGGCCAAAGATGATAGAAAAAGGATTTTTGGATTGTGGTCTCACGATTCTAAAAAATTTGTGCTTCAACGTACCGATTCTAGACATATTAAAGATTTGTGGGTAATAAATTCGGCAACTAAAGATCGTCCTACTCTAGAAACTTACAAGTACCACATGGCTGGAGAGCAAGAATTCTATAAGCCCTACATGCACATTTTCGATATTCCGACCAAAGAAATGGTAGCCGTTAAATTAGACACAGCTGTACAGCAAAGTGTTGGATTGTATTCGCATAGATACAAGAAAAATGATGACAGTAAACACAAGCCAGCTTTATTGCTTTCCAAAAAAGGAAAAATATACTTTAACACCACTAGTAGAGATCGTAAACGATTTGACGTACATGTAGCCGATATAAATACTGGAGAAGCAACTAAGTTAATTGAAGAACACTTTAATACTTATATAGAAAGTAGAGGTAAAAGTATTCAATTATTTAATAACGAATCTGAGATTTTATTTTGGTCTGAAAGAGATGGTTGGGGACATTATTATTTATATGATGCCAATGGTAATTTAAAACGACAAGTAACCAATGGCGAATTTCATGTGGACACCTTTCAAGGAATTGATGAGAATGAGCGTGTCGTATATTTCACAGCAAACGGTGTAGATAAAAATGAAGACCCTTATTATGCTCATTTATACAAAATCAATTTAAACGGCTCTGGTCTTAAAAATCTTAACCCAGGAGATTTTAATAGTAGTATAGATATCTCAGACTCAAATAAATTTTTTGTAAGCAACTATTCAAGAGTAAACACAATACCAAAATCGGAGTTAAGAAATAGCAATGGTTCTTTAGTTATGAAATTAGAAGAAGCCGATCTATCACAATTAATGGCAACTGGATATCAATTTCCAGAACCTTTCAAAGCTAAAGCAGATGATGGCATCACAGACATTTATGGTGTAATATATAAACCTTTTGATTTTGATGAAAACAAAAAATATCCATTAATTGAATATGTGTATCCAGGTCCACAAACCGAAGCAGTGAATAAATCATTCTCTCCAAGAATGAATAGAACCGATCGTTTGGCACAAGTTGGGTTTATTGTTGTGACCCTCGGGAACAGAGGTGGCCATCCAGCACGTTCAAAATGGTACCATACCTACGGCTATAATAATTTAAGGGATTATGGTTTGGCCGACAAAAAATATGTAGCTGAACAGTTAGCGGATAAACATTCGTTTATAGATATTGAAAAAGTAGGTATTTTTGGTCATTCTGGAGGTGGTTTTATGAGTACTGCCGCCATGTTGGTATATCCAGATTTCTTTAAAGTAGCAGTATCATCATCAGGAAATCACGATAATACAGTGTATAATAGTTGGTGGAGCGAAACGCATCATGGCATTAAAGAAGAAGAAGATGCCGATGGGAAGATGAACTATAAATATATGATTGATAAAAACCAATCGTTAGCAGCTAATTTAAAAGGACATTTAATGTTAACCACTGGTGATATTGATAATAATGTACATCCGGCTGGAACTATTAGAATGGCAAATGCTTTGATAAAAGCCAACAAGCGATTCGCCTTTTTCTTATTCCCAACCCAACGACATGGTTATGGAAATATGACCGAGTATTTCTTTTGGCAAAAAGTAGATTATTTTAGCAAACACTTATTAAGTGCCGAAATAAAAGATGTAGATATGGTTGAAATGAATAGAGAAAAACCTCTTGGGAACTAATACTCATTAAGCATAAAATAGGCTGTCTTAAAAGTAATTTTTAGTGTCATATTGAGCGCAGTCGAAATATCTAATATACTGATATTTAAGACTCTTCGACTGCGCTCAGAATGACAAATTATAGTTATTCATTACTTTTAAGACAGCCTATTTTATTTTAGTTGAAATGTAAAATTAGTTTTTTACTTCTTCAACTATTTTTTTAATTATCCTTTTCTTACCTTTTACCTTTACATCTACATCTTCAAGAGCATCTAATTGCGCTTTAACTTCTTCTAGAGTACCTTCATATACTTTATCTTCAGTAGTGGTTTCGCCATTTTTAGTAGTTGTAGTTGTTACTGTTGCTTTTGCAGTACCATCATCATTTTTTTCAATGTTAACTTTTACAATCTTTTCAGCTTCTTCTGTAAACATTGCCATATCACCTTTAACAACATGTTTGTTACCGTCTTCATCAATCCAAACTTTTTTGGTGTCTTCAGTGGCATAAGCACTATCTCCTGTTAAAGCAATACTAGGCGCAATAACCAATGCCACAACCGACATTAATTTTAAAAGAATGTTTAATGAAGGTCCTGACGTGTCTTTAAAAGGGTCTCCAACGGTATCACCAACAACAGCAGCTTTATGAGCATCTGTTCCTTTTCTGCCTTCTTCTTCAATAGTTTTCTTAGCATTATCCCAAGCACCTCCAGCATTAGACTGGAAGATTGCCATAAGCACACCACAAGTTGTAACACCTGCAAGAAGCCCTCCTAACATTTCAGCGCCTCCTAAAAAACCAACTGCTACAGGAACTACGATTGCTAATAACCCTGGAAATACCATTTCTTTAATTGAAGCTTTTGTAGAAATATCAATACATTTTCCATAATCTGCAACACCATCTGCTGCATCAAAAATAGCTCGATCTTCTACAGATGCTTTAGACATATCACTATCATACTTACGCATCACTACTAAAGCAGCTTTTAATTGTGGAATATCTCTAAACTGGCGACGTACTTCTTCAATCATTGCCATAGCAGCTCTACCAACTGCATTCATAGATAATGCAGAAAATACAAATGGTAACATGCCACCAATTAATAAACCAGCCATAATACCAGGTTTTGAAACATCAATAGATGTAACATTTGCTGTTTGCATAAATGCAGCAAATAACGCCAAAGCGGTTAACGCTGCCGAAGCAATAGCAAACCCTTTACCTACTGCTGCAGTTGTATTACCCACAGCATCTAATTTATCTGTACGCTCACGAACTTCGCTTGGTAATTCTGCCATTTCGGCAATACCTCCAGCGTTATCGCAAATTGGTCCATAAGCATCTACAGCTAATTGAATTCCTGTATTTGCCAACATACCAACAGCAGCAATAGCGATACCATATAAACCTGCGCAATAATGAGACACCATAATAGCCGCTGCAATTAAAAGAATTGGAATAGCTGTAGACATCATACCTACACCTAAACCAGCAATAATATTTGTAGCAGACCCTGTTTCAGATTGCTTTACGATAGACATTACAGGCTTTTTCCCAGTAGCCGTATAATATTCAGTTATTTTTCCAACAGCCAAACCAGCTATTAAGCCAGCAATTACAGCAAAAAACACACCCAAAGAAGTATATTCTGCTCCATTTATATTAAATGTTTCTGGAATAAACTCTTGAATTAAAAAGTATGTTGCAACAGCCATTAATGCTGCCGAACCAAATTCACCAATATTTAATGCGGTTTGTGGGTTTCCACCATCTTTTACTTTTACAAAAAATGTTCCTATGATTGACATTATAATTCCTACAGCTCCAAGAACTAAAGGCAAATATACTGCTCCTAAACCATCAAAATTAGGTGTGATAATAACGGCTCCTAATACCATTGTACCTATAATAGACCCAACATACGATTCAAATAAATCGGCTCCCATACCAGCAACATCACCAACATTATCACCAACGTTATCTGCAATAGTTGCAGGGTTTAAGGGATGATCTTCCGGAATACCAGCTTCAACTTTACCAACTAAATCGGCTCCAACATCGGCAGCCTTTGTATATATACCACCACCAACACGTGCAAATAATGCAATTGATGACGCTCCTAATGAAAATCCGGAAAGTACATTTAAAACCATTGTTAAATTTTCTGCTCCAGGCCACATCCATTGGTATATCATAAATAAACCACTTAGACCTAAAACTCCTAAACCTACAACTCCTAAGCCCATTACAGATCCTCCTGCAAAAGCAACTTCTAGTGCTCTTCCTAAGGATGTACGTGCGGCTTGTGTAGTTCTTACATTGGCTTTAGTCGCCACCTTCATTCCAATAAATCCAGCTAGTGCAGAACAAATAGCTCCTACAATAAATGATATTGCTACCATTCCGCTTGATCCTGCTTCTGAGGCTCCTTTAAAATATAATAAGATTGCTACTGCTGCCACAAAAATTGCTAGAACTTTGTATTCAGCTTTTAAAAATGCCATTGCACCATCGGCAATATTTTTGGCAATACGTGCCATCTTTCCATCACCAACGTCTTGTTTTGAAACCCAACCGCTTTTTATTAAAACAAAAATCAAGGCAAAAACTCCAAAGAGAGGTAATAATTTTACTAATAATTCCATATGTTAGTTGTTTATTTTTAGACTGCGCCAAAAATAGTAAAATATGACAGATAAAAAAAGCCACCCTTTAATTTAAAAGAATGGCTTAATTGCTTTTATCGAAGCATTATTTATATTGTGAAAGTACGGTTCTTTTTATGTTCGCTTTCATCATATCGTTTCAAACATTTGTTGTAAATGCTAATAGCTTCATCTACATTTCCCCAACCACCTACATCTACTTTCTTCTTTTCCAGATCCTTGTACACCTGAAAGAAATGTTCTATTTCTTTTAATCTATGTGAGCTAATATCAGCAATATCGTTGTGATTATGCCAAATAGGGTCGTTCATTGGTACACAAATTAATTTCTCGTCTGGGCCTTTTTCGTCAGCCATATGGAACACACCTATTGGCTTTACTTCCATCACGCACATTGGAAATGTTGGTTCGGTTCCTAAAACCAATACATCCAAAGGGTCGCCATCTAATGCTAAAGTTTCTGGAATAAATCCGTAATCTCCAGGATACATCATAGACGAGAACAACATTCTGTCGAAACGAATCTTGTTCAACACAAAATCATATTCATATTTATTTCTACTCCCTTTGGGAATTTCGATCAACACATCAAAAGTCACTTGTTTTTTCTTACTCATATTACCTGTTTTTTGGGAGCGCAAAGGTAGGTATCATTTTAGCTTATAGCAACAAATTATACGTTGATTTTATAATAAAAAAAAGCTACCTTGGTACACCTCCAAAGTTTAGCTTAATCAAAACGCATTTAATCATTAAATAGCACAAAACCAATCATTATGAATCGTATATTAACCATTTTCATTTTTTTTATTTTAGTAGGCTGTAAAAAGGAGAAAACCTTAACTGCTGAAGAACAACGTTGGCAACAACATGCTGAAAATGTAGAAATAATCAGGGACGATTTTGGCGTACCTCACATCTATGGGAAAACAGATGCAGACGCGGTTTTTGGATTATTATATGCACAATGCGAAGACGATTTTAATCGTGTAGAACGCAATTATATTTGGGCCATTGGAAGATTGGCCGAAATTGAAGGCGAAGCATCACTTTACAGTGATTTAAGAGCCAAATTGTACATGACTAAAGACGAAGCCATTGAAAACTATAACAACAGCCCAAAATGGCTTCAAGAGTTATGTGTGGCTTTTGCTGATGGTGTAAACTATTATCTTAAAGCTCACCCTGAGGTAACACCTAAATTATTAACTCATTTTGAACCTTGGATGCCAATGTATTTTAGCGAAGGCTCTATTGGTGGTGATATTGAGAGAGTTTCTGTAAGAAAAATAAAAGACTTTTATACTGGTAATACTGATAACACAGTCGCTGTTAACGATGGATTAATCAGGCTGAAAGATGATGAACCACGAGGATCCAATGGATTTGCTATTTCTGGTGATAAAACAAAATCTGGTGATGCGATGTTACTTATCAATCCACATACATCGTTCTTTTTTCGTGGTGAAGTGCATGTGGTTAGTGAAGAAGGATTAAATGCTTATGGCGCTGTAACTTGGGGACAGTTTTTTGTGTATCAAGGTTTTAATGAAAAAACTGGTTGGATGCATACCTCAACTGGAACAGACATTATTGATGAATTTGAAGAAACTATTGTAAAAGAACGC
>CALZKX010000098.1 GCA_945788155.1 uncultured Flavobacteriaceae bacterium | reverse complement strand
TTAATCAAATATTTGAAGCATTAGTTGACGTTCGTTTACGAAAAGATCTAATGCTTCTTTTTGTTTAAGAATACACCGAAATAAGGGCTTTGTTAAATGCTGCGACCTCTTCGATAGTGCCTGTGCTTATTCTGCACCAATCATAAAAAGGCGGAAAAGCACGACCAATCCTGACACCTTTGTTAAGCATCTGTTTGCCAAGTATATCAATGTTTCTGCCAGATTTAAAGAAGATAAAGTTAGTACTAGATTTTACATAAGGTAACTCCAAATGATCCAAAGTAGCATATATAAGTTGTTTGGCTTCTTTCGTTTTTTCTAAAGAAAACTTAAAAAACGCTTCATCTTTTAAAGCTTCTTTTGCACCTTCAATAGCGTACACATTGCTCATGGCAACGACATTACGTCTAATAATTTGAGCTAATTCTGGTTTTGCTATCAAGTAGCCAATACGCATTCCAGCCATACCATAAACTTTGGAAAATGTTTTTGAAACGACCACATTCTCACCTTTTTTCACCAATTCAACCATTGAAGGGTAATTAGGATCGTCAATATATTCATAATAAGCTTCGTCACTAAATATTATGGTTTTCTTGCTAACAGCAGTGCAAAAATCTACAAGCGTATCAGCAGGCAATAAGGTGGAAGTTGGATTATTAGGATTACACAAAAACACCATTTTTGTTTTATTGGTGATTCTCTTTTCAATTTCTTCGAGGTCATAGCCCATGTTTTTATCAACAGGTACCCAATTAATATTAGCGCCCCACATTTCGGCATATTGCATCATGGCTAAAAAAGTAGGTTTTGCAGCAATGATTTCGCCACCATCAGCAGTGAACGTAATTCCTGCAATTTTTAAGCCTTCGGTAGAACCTCCAGTAATAATAATGCTTTCTTTTTCAACACCATGTTTTTTGGCTAACATGTCTGCCAATTCATCGGCATAGGCATAAGGGTATCTGCAACC
This sequence comes from uncultured Flavobacteriaceae bacterium, assembly GCA_945788155.1. GTDB lineage: Bacteria > Bacteroidota > Bacteroidia > Flavobacteriales > Flavobacteriaceae > Pontimicrobium. The sequence continues at coordinate 2,227 of CALZKX010000098.1, read as the reverse complement.
ATCATCAAATGCATTTTTTACAGCATTCCTAACACGTTCAGAAGGCCCATAAGGATTTTCATTAGAACTTAATCTAATTGGATTATTGAGTTTTCGAGGGTTGAATTTTAGTTTTTCTTCTTCTGTTAAAGGTTTTATGCTCGAAAAACCATTTAAAAGTGTAAAGCCACCTGCTAGAGCAGTAGTTCTTAGCCATTCTCTTCTATTAAGTTCCATATAATTTATGTTGAAGGTTGTTGGCTAAGTTAATCTTTTATACGCTAGTTAGCAAGTAGTTGACTTAGCCTTTGCCAACCACCTCCATTAATGGCATTAATACCATTTCGCTTCAAGATGCTTGCTGCAGTACCAGATCTCATACCACTTGCACAACAAGTAATAACAGGTTTGTTTAGTTTTTTAATATCGGAAATATTACTACTTAATATTTGTAATGGAATATTCTTTGAGCCAGAAATTGCTCCTATTGAATATTCTGCTTTTGTTCGAACATCTAATACTATTGCCTCGTTCTCTATAAATTCTCCTACCATTTTTCTCTTGTTTTTAAATAAAAAATCAAAAAATCCCATAAATAATGTTTTTGCAAATAACAGAAATATTAAACTATTAACATGTAACTTGTGTTACAGTTTTTCAGTATCTTCCGTCATAATTTAGATAACAAAGTTACAACTTTTGAAATACGATTCACGTAAAGACGAAATCATTCAAACATCAGCTATTCTTTTTAAAAAAAAGGGATTTAGCGCTGTAACCATGAGGGATATTGCCAAAGAAATGGGGATTAAAGCCGCAAGTCTGTATAACCACATTAATTCCAAACAGGAAATCCTGTCTGAAATCATCATCTCTTTAGCCGAACAGTTTACAGAGCAAATGAAAAGTATAAAAATGTCTGATGAAAGCAGTATAGATAAATTAAAACAAATTGTGGCTTTGCATGTAAATATCACGTCCAAAAACCAATTCGGGATGGCATCCTTAAATAACGATTGGATGCATTTAGAGGCGCAATTGCCCTATTATTTAAAGTTAAGGAAAAACTACGAAAACGACTTTCGAAATATTATCGAAAAGGGTATAAAGGACAATGAACTTATAACTCAAAATCCAGATGTCATGGTGTTTTCAATGCTATCAACACTGCGTTCCTTGTACATCTGGTTGCCTAAAAAAGAAGATTTGGATATTGAAAAATTTACAACCGAATTAAGTTTGGTGCTCATTAACGGAATTAACAAATAGTTATCATTTTATTTTGTAAATTTGTAACTAAAACTAACAAGTGTTAGTTTGATTCCTTCCTTGAGGAAGGTGTTAAATTGTTTTACTGAATAAATCTTCTGGTTAAGCAAAATAAAAAGAGTTAAGAGATAGACTATGGCAGATTTTTACAACATAAAAGTTGCAGATATATATAAGGAGACAAAAGATACTGTAGTTATAACTTTTTATATTCCTGAAGATTTAAAATCTACATTTAAATTCAAACAAGGACAACACTTAACACTGCGTAAGGAAATCAATGGTGAAGATATTCGTCGTAATTATTCGATGTGTACAAGTCCGATTGATAACCAATGGAAAGTAGCTGTAAAAACCATTCGTGGTGGTGTATTTTCAAATTATGCTTTCAATGAGTTAAAAAAAGGAGATGAACTTCAGGTAATGCCTCCTCATGGCGAATTTTATGTTGAGGTAAATGAACAAGCGTCTAATAATTATGTTGCCTTTGCAGCTGGTAGTGGGATTACGCCAATACTCTCAATTATTAGAACACATTTACTTTTAGAGCCCAAAAGTACTTTCAAGTTATTCTATTTGAATCGAATGGTAAAATCCATTATCTTTAAGGAAGAGTTAGAGCAGCTTAAAAATCAGTTTTTTGAACGTTTTCAAGTGTTTTATTTTTTAACTAAAGAAAAGCGTGACATTCCATTTTTAAACGGTCGATTCGACAAAGAAAAACTAGCGGTTTTAACAAAAACGTTCATCGATATTCCAGATACCAATCATGCATTTATTTGTGGACCACAAGACATGATTTTCTTGATAAGTGATGAATTGCAGGCAGCGGGACTAGATAAAGATAAAATCCATTTTGAATTGTTCTTTTCAGGAAGTTCAGAGGAAGAAAACAAGCACATTGCCGAAGTACTTGATGAAAAAGCCGATGGAACAAAAGTAACCATCATCGATGGCGGAAAAGAATTCCATTTTGTCA
>CALZKX010000097.1 GCA_945788155.1 uncultured Flavobacteriaceae bacterium | reverse complement strand
TATGTAAGAGGGTTTTTAGGAAAAATGATTTTTAGTGGTGAAGAAGCTTTAAAAACAGCAAATGTATTATCGGGTGGAGAAAAAGTACGTTGTATGTTATCTAGAATGATGATGCTTCGTGCCAATGTATTGAAGCTGGATGAACCAACAAACCATTTAGACTTAGAAAGTATTACAGCATTTAATAACTCGCTAAAAAACTTTAAAGGCACTGTGTTGTTTACAACTCATGACCATGAGTTTGCACAAACTTTGGCAACTCGAGTGGTAGAGTTAACACCTAACGGAATAATAGATCGTTACACCACCTTTGATGAGTATATGCAAAACCCAAAGATTAAAGAATTACGAGAAAAAATGTACTCGGTTACTGCTTAATTAAAAGCTTTTAGTTATTTAAAGTTAGCGGCTTTCCATTTCTGCTAATGCAGCTTGAACAATAGGAACAGCTTTTTCAAGCTCATCTTTATGTACATAGATTTCTTGAAGTAAATGGCCACCATAAATTTTTGGATCAAGATTAGATTCATTTTGATCTTTAATAACAGGTGTAATACCTATCTCCTCTAGTTTTGATGTCAATAACTGCACAATAATCATGCTTCCTGTATATATTCTAGTATAATGCGATTCCATAATAATTAAGTTTAAGATGTCTATTAAAGGTACAAAAAAACAAATCAATTTGTGTACTTTTAGAACTATAAATATTACGTTTTTTATATAATTAACCCATTGTGCATTTTAAGTGAATTTCAATAAGATTAAACGAAGTTTCAAGTTTTTTGCCTCTTATCCTAAAGGAAGAACTTGAAATTTCATCAATATTCCCTTTAGGGATAGGGTAAAAATTGATGAAATGGTCAAAATGCACAATGGGTATAAGTAATATTATTAAACTCTTAAACTAATTGTAGTGAATCAACTTAAACAACAAATTTTAAATTTACAGTCTCAGTCTCAGCCTCTTGAGCCAAATGAAGCTCAAAGAGCAGCTTATTTAAATAAGGTTAATACTTATGCGAATTCATTTTTAAACTCAATAGAAACCACCAAAGCCTTTTGTAGTGATAAGGAAACGCCACACGTTTTTAAACTTACAAACAACACTAAATCCATCGAAGAAATTTTAGAGCTATATGCTAACGAAGTAGCGGCAAAAGGCATAAACGCAGCTTCGGGAGGCCATTTAGGTTATATTCCTGGAGGTGGTATTTACACCTCGTCTTTGGCCGATTATTTAGTAGATGTTACCAATGAATATACAGGAATGTATTTTTCTTGCCCTGGAGGCGTTGCGATAGAGCACGAACTATTAAACTGGATGAAATCTATTTTTAAATTCCCAGAATCTGCTATTGGTAATTTGGCTTCAGGAGGTTCTATTGCTAATTTAATTGCCTTAACAGCTGCTAGGGATAAACATGGAATTAAAAACGCCATTATAGAGAAAAGCGTTATTTATACTAGTCCTCAAGTGCATCATTGCATTCAAAAAGCACTTCGAATTATTGGTTTGGAAGATGTGCAAATACGATATTTAAAACTAGATGTTTATTCTAGAATTATTACTGCGGATTTAGAAGAAAAAATTAAAAAGGATAAAGAGAAAGGCTTAAATCCTTTTACGGTAATAGCTTCAGCAGGAACAACAGACACTGGTGCAATCGATCCGTTGCAGGATATTGGAAACATAGCAAAGGCAAATAACCTATGGTATCATATTGATGCTGCTTATGGAGGATTCTTTATTTTGGTTGATAAAGTAAAAGAACGTTTTAAAGGGATAGAGATGGCAGATTCTTTAGTAATAGATCCTCATAAAGGGCTTTTTCTACCTTACGGACTTGGAGCAGTATTAGTAAAAGATAAAGAAGCAGTTTACCATTCAAATCACTATCGCGCCAATTATATGCAAGATGCCATTGATGATGCTATGCCAGTAAATCCAGCCGATGTGTCTCCAGAACTAACCAAACATTTTAGAAGTTTACGTTTATGGCTGCCTTTGCAACTACATGGTATTGACCCTTTTATAGCTTGCCTCGAAGAAAAACTGTTATTAACACAATATTTTAGAGAAGCACTTAAAAGAATTGGATTTAAATTAGGGCCACAGCCAGATTTATCAGTAAGTTACTTTTGGTGGCCAACAAATAATAACAATGACAACGCATTCAATGAAAAATTAATGGAAGAAATTCATAATGATGGCGAAATTTTCCTAAGCTCAACATTAATCAACGAAAAGTTTGTAATACGAATGGCTATTTTGTCTTTTAGAACCAAACTTACAACTATCGATAAAGCGATTTCTATGATACAAAAAATATTAAATAAAATGAATAATTAAAACAGCATTTAATTATGAAAAAAATTAACTATCTATTGCTCGCAACCTTATTAATATCAGCAAATATGGACTCACAAAACAAACGACTTAGAGATTACGGTATTGAAATAGGTGTTTTAAAAACAGGTAAACTTAATGCCATAACTGATGTTGAAGGTGTGTATGTTGGTCATGAAACCATTATTGAAGGTGATAATATAAGAACAGGAGTCACTGCAATTATTCCGCATCAAGGAAACATATTTCAAAATAAAGTGCCAGCAGCCATTTATATTGGTAATGGCTTCGGAAAATTAGCTGGTTACAGTCAGGTTAAAGAATTAGGAAACATTGAAACTCCAATTATTTTAACCAATACGCTAAGTGTAGCTGCAGCTACTGAAGGTTTAATAAGTTATACATTAAATCAAGAAGAAAACAAAAATGTACGTTCGGTAAACTCAGTAGTAGGCGAAACAAACGACGGTTGGTTAAATGACATTCGTGGTCGTCATGTTACCGAACAACATGCGTTAAATGCCATAGCTAATGCTAAAAGCGGTAGTGTAGAAGAGGGCAATGTTGGAGCAGGAACCGGAACTATTTGTTTTGGTTATAAAGGAGGTATTGGAACATCTTCTAGAGTACTTCCACAATCTTTAGGAGGTTATACGGTTGGTGTCCTGGTACAAACAAACTTTGGTGGTGTTTTAGAAATTAATGGCGTACCAATTGCAAAAGAATTGCAAAAATATCCTTTTCGCGATAAAATTTTAAATGACGCAGATGGATCATGTATAATAGTTGTTATGACTGATGCTCCATTAAATGCTAGAAACCTAGAACGCCTTGCTAAAAGAGCAATGCTTGGATTGGCAAAAACAGGAGGCATTGCCTCAAACGGAAGTGGCGATTATGTAATTGCACTTTCAACTGCCAAAGAAAATCTAATTCCTTACCAAAGTGAATCTATGTTCAACGAGAAGAAAGAAGTAAGAAATAATGATATGTCGCCATTGTTTTTAGCAACCATTGAATCTACAGAAGAAGCTATTTTAAATTCGCTTTTTACTGCTGAAACCATGTCTGGAAGAGATGGACATACCATTGAATCATTGCCAATCGACAAGGTAATTGAACTCATGAAAAAGTACCACAAAATAAAAAACTAATTTATTAAATAGCTTTGAAAAATCTAGAATATTTGTTTTTGCTTTTAGCTTTAATGGCTGAAATTTTTGGAACTGTTGGAGGGTTTGGTTCGTCCGTGTTTTTTGTGCCTGTTGCTAACATATATTTTGATTTTCAAACCGTATTAGGTATTACAGCACTATTTCATGTTGCTAGTAATTTAAGTAAGATTGCCATGTTTAAAAAAGGCATCGATAAAAAACTCATTACCTACATTGGAATTCCAGCAGTAGCTTTTGTAATCATTGGCGGAATTATAGCTAAATACCTTAACGAATACATTTTAGAAATTTTCTTAGGTGTTTTCTTAATAGGTTTAAGTCTTCTGTTCCTCATTAAAAAAGGATTGATTTTAAAGCCCAATAAAAGAGAAGCATTACTTGGAGGTACTTTTTCTGGATTATTTGCTGGAATTTTAGGCACAGGAGGAGCGATTAGAGGGTTAACTATGGCAGCCTTTAATCTTGAAAAAAATGCCTTTATAGCAACCTCTGCAATTATTGATTTTTTTGTTGATTTTAGTAGAAGTGTAGTCTATTTTTTAAATGGTTTTATTACTATGGAAGTTCTTATTTATATCCCTTTTTTAATAGTGATTAGTATTGTTGGTACATACCTTGGTAAGTTATTGTTAAAAAGAATATCGCAGGAAACATTCAAGAAATTGTCTTTATATCTAATTTTAATCATTGGTATATCAACATTTGTTAGCGCTCTATTGCGTTTTAAATAATATGTCTAAATTAAAATATATAATCCGGAAAGCAAAACCAAATGAGTTTCAAGAAATTGGACAACTTATGGTTAATGTTTACTCGAAGCTTGATGGTTTTCCTAATAAAGATGAACAACCCAATTACTATAAAACACTAGCTAATGTTGGTAAATTTGCACTGAAACCAAAAGTAAAGCTTCTAGTTGCAAAACTTCCAAACGCATCTATTGATGGTGTCGTAGTCTATTTTGGCGATATGCAATTTTATGGATCTGGCGGAATTGCACCTAACCAAAAAAATGCCGCAGGTTTCAGGTTGCTCGCTGTGTCGAACAAGGCAAGAGGGAAAGGCATTGGAAAATTATTGACTAACTATTGTATAGAACTCGCCAAAAACGAACTTCAAAAAGAACTCATTATTCATTCAACAAAGTCTATGCAGATAGCATGGAGTATGTATGAAAAATTGGGTTTTACACGCTCACCAGAATTAGACTTTATGCAAGAAGAACTTCAGGTTTTTGGGTTTAGGTTAAAGCTATAAAATTATCTCAATTCGGCTCCAAGTTGTTTCTCGAAATTAGCTTGTAGTTTACTCATTATCTTGTCTATTTGCTTGTCGGTAAGTGTTTTGTGCTCGTCTTGTATAGTAAAACTCACAGCATAACTCTTTTTGCCTTTAGGAAGATTTTTGCCTTCATAAACATCAAATAAATTCACATTTTTAAGCAATTGTTTTTCAGATTGTTTAGCTATTTTATGAATATCTTCAAACGAAACGGATTGGTCTAATAGCAATGCAAAATCACGTCGTACTTCAGGATATTTTGGAATATCGGTAAATTTAATTTTATTGCGTTTAGCTACTTCAATAATGTTGCCCCAATTAAAATCTGCAAACAAGACGTCTTGTGAAATTCCAAACGATTTTAAAATTGATTTTTTTACAATTCCATAATCTACTAATTTTGTTTTTCCAAGACTCAAGCTTAAACCTTCGCTAAATACATCATTTTTTACTGGCGAAGTTCTTAAACGAGACATACCTAACCTGTCCAAAACAGCGTCAACGCTACCTTTTAAGAAAAAGAAATCGCTTGCCTTTTTCTCTACATTCCAACGTTCAACATGTTTATTACCGGAAACTAATAACGATAAATGCTTATGCTCATCACGAGCATCGTTATAGTTGTGATAGGTTTTACCAAACTCAAACAGTTTTAAACTTGTTTGTTGCCTGTTGATGTTGTGCGCAATGGCTTCTAACCCAGAAAACAACAAAGACTGTCTCAACACAGATAAATCATTGCTCAAGGGATTTAGCATCACAACATTGTGTTCTTCTTTTAGCAGTTCGCTTAACTGTGCATAGTTTGGAGTTGTTAAGGAGTTGGCCATAATCTCGTAAAACCCTTGTGAAACCAGCTGGTTTCCAATAATATTTTGCACTTTGTGGTCTTCAAATCTTGAAGCATTTGATATGGAAGCATTTAACTTTTGGGTCGTGCCAACATTATTGTAACCATACACGCGTAAAATTTCTTCAATTATATCTGCTTCACGCTGCACATCGTTTCTAAAAGCTGGAACGGTTAATCCTAAACCAGTTTCTGTCACGTTGTTTATGGTAATGTCCAGCGACATTAATATACGTTTAATTATTTCACGAGGAATTTCCTCACCAATTAAACTTTTGGCATTTTCAAAGCTTAAACGTACCTGAAAATCTTCTATTTTTACTGGGTATTCATCAATAACATCGCTTGTAATTTCGCCTCCAGCAATTTCAGTAATTAAAAGCGCAGCACGTTTTAAAGCGTACTCTGTAATATTTGGGTCGATACCTCTTTCAAACCTAAAAGATGCATCAGTATTTAAGGCATGACGTTTTGCTGTCTTTCTAATCGAGATAGGGTCAAAGTAAGCACTTTCCAAAAAGATACTTGTGGTTTCTTCAGTCACTCCAGAATTGATACCTCCAAATACACCAGCAATACACATTGGCTTTTCTTTGCCATCGCAAATCATTAAATCTTCTTCGTGTAATTCACGCTTAACTTCATCAAGTGTTACAAATTTGGTTCCTGTAGGAAGTGTTTTTACAATAATTTTTTTTCCTACAATTTTATCGGCATCAAAAGCGTGTAAGGGTTGCCCAAGCTCATGCAATACATAATTGGTGGCATCAACCACATTGTTTATTGGAGATAAGCCAATAGCTTTTAAACGATGTTGTAACCAACTTGGCGACGTCTGGACGTTTAATCCAGAAATGGTTACACCACAATAACGAGGCGATCTTTGTTTGTCTTGAACAT
>CALZKX010000096.1 GCA_945788155.1 uncultured Flavobacteriaceae bacterium | reverse complement strand
TTTTTATAGCGACTCCAATTAAATATTTTGGTAATGACCCTCAATATGTAAAAATGCTTGGTATGCCACATGGTATTTTATTTATGCTCTACGTGATACTCGCATTTATGCTCAAATCTGAAAATGAGTGGTTTAAAGCGAATTTTAAAAAGGTTTTGCTTGCTTCAATTATTCCGTTTGGAACTTTTGCTTTAGAACGTAAATACTTAAAAGCTACTGTACAATAATGGATCGCTTAAAACAAATACTATTTGACTTTTTTACATCTCTTGGAGTCTCAGATTCTAATGCAAGCTATTTAAACATGATAGCGATGCTCATTGGGCTTTTAATTGTTCTTTTTATAATAGATTTTATAGTTCGTAAAATTTTACTTAGAATTTTTTCAAAGCTAGCTGAAAGATCAAAATCTAATTTTGATGACTTAATGGTCAATAACAAAGTCTTTAGAAATGTTGCACATATTATTCCGTTACTTGTTGCGATTGAATATGTACCAATGGTCTTTTTAGATTTTCCGTATTGGGAAAACATTATAGAAAAATCCTTGATAGTTTTTGGTATCATCTTAACATTATGGGTAGTACGTAGCTTCTTAAATACTTTAAAAGATTATTTTAAAACACTACCAAGATTAAAAGATAAACCTATTGACAGCTATATTCAGGTGTTTATGATATTTGCTTGGGTAGTTGGTTTATTCTCTGCATTCGCTATTATAACTGGTATTCCGTTTTTAAAATTCATTACTGGTCTAGGCGCAGCTTCTGCCATAATAATCCTAGTTTTTAAAGACACTATTTTAGGTTTTGTTGCTAGTATTCAAGTATCTATTAACGATATGGTGCGTATTGGTGATTGGATTACGTTTGATAATTATGGTGCTGATGGTGATGTGATAGAGATTAATTTATCGACTGTAAAAGTTCAGAATTTCGATAAAACCATTACAACCATTCCAACCTATGCCTTAATCTCCGACTCCTTTAAAAACTGGAGAGGAATGACAACCTCTGGAGGAAGACGTATAAAACGTTCATTAAGCATTAAATTAAGTAGTGTTAAGTATTTAACTACTAATGAGATAGATAAATTAAAAAACATTCAAATTATTTCTACTTACTTAAATAAGCGCCAGCAAGATATTGATGCCTTTAATACCAATAATGATATTGATAAAAGCCAATTGTTAAATGGAAGAAATTTAACCAACCTTGGTGTGTTTAGAAAGTATCTTGAAATCTATATCGAGAATCATTCAGCCATAAATAAGGATATGACAATTATGGTACGTCAACTGGCACCAAGTTCACAAGGTATTCCAATAGAGGTTTATGCCTTTAGTAGCGATAAGCGTTGGCAAAACTACGAATACATTATGGCTGATGTTTTTGACCATGTTATTGCAGCTGTACCTTATTTTAACTTGGAAATTTATGAGTTAACTCCTGGGTTTTTAGAATCTAAATAATTTATTTTAAGCGATCTTTTACAAACTCTATTTCGGTTTTACCGTGAGGTTTAGGTTTGCCATCTTCACCTAAGTTTACCATAATAATGTTATTAATCGTTAAAATGGTTTCACGAGTCATTTTATTTCGGGCTTCACATTGAAGCGTTATTGACGTTTTTCCAAATTTGGTGACTTCTATTCCTAACTCAATAATATCACCTTGTTTGGCCGAACTCATAAAGTTAATTTCGGAAATGTACTTAGTTACTATCCTTGGATTTTCTAGTTGAATCACAGTGTATAATGCCGATTCTTCATCAATCCATTCCAACAAACGACCACCAAACAGCGTGCCGTTTGGATTCAAATCCTGCGGTTTTACCCAATTACGTGTATGAAATTTCATTATATTTTTTCGTTTATATAGGCAATCATTTCGTTTTCAGTAGCTATGGTTTTATCAAATATTGATTTTGCTTTTCCTAGCAAGCTTTCAGCTGTATCTCTGTTTTTGATATCTTTTGCATTAATGCGAACATTAAAATAAGCACCATAAACAGCAGTTCTTGCACATAAGGCACCTACTCCAGCATCTGACAGTGAATTTTGCAAACCATTTTTAGCCATTGCCATCATCACTTCCATAGAATCACAAGCCGTTTCCATGACCAATAATGGTACTTCGGTTGCATAGATAGTTGCAGACTCAATCGCTTCAGCTCTAGCCTTCTTTTCTTCGTCTGTGCCTTTTGGCATTCTAAAACCATCAATAATTTTGTTGAAGGCGTTGGTATCTTCATCTACTAAAGCCAATAACTTGTTCTTATAAGCTTGTCCTTTTTCTGCCCAAGCTGAAAATTCATCCCATCGTTCGTCCCAACCTGGTTTATGAGCAGATAAATTAGCAACCATAGTTCCTAAAGATACGCCTAATGTACCAACATAAGCCGAAATGGAACCACCACCTGGGGCCATGGATTCGCCAGCAGTTTCATCAGCAAAATCGGTTAAGGTTAAATCAACAAGCTGTTTAATTCCTTTACCTTTTAAAACATATTCAATGATTTTTTCATTTGGATTAAATGGTTTTAAATCGTCCAATCCTAAAGATTTCACAGCAATTTTAATTTTCTCAGCTTCCGAAATTCCAAGTGAGCGTTCTTGTTTTCTTAAAAAGTAGTTGCCTGCATCCAACATCGCTTTCAATGGAATTAATCCTATAAGCTCTGAACCTGTAACTCGCAAACCGCGTTCATCAGCTGCTTTACAAGTTTCATCGAATGCTTCGTGCATTGAGGTAATACTAATATTTGTAAGGTTATAAGAAATTTGTGCAATACCATATTCTTCTATAAACCAACCAATGCCTTTAACAGCTTTTAGTTTCCCAGGAATTCGAACAGGTTCACCATTATCGTCCAATACTTTTTTTCCAGTTATTGGATTGCCTTCACGCTTTACACGTCCAGCCTCACGAATATCAAACGCAATAGCATTCGCACGACGTGTTGATGTGGTGTTTAAATTGACATTATAGGCCACTAAGAAATCTCTTGCAGAAATCGCTGTCGCACCAGTTGTGGTCACTTTTTTGTTAAATTCTGCAGGACCAAAATCTGGTTTCCAGTTTGGATTGGATAATTTTTTTGGTAAGCCTTCATATTCTCCAGACCTGCAGTTGGCTAAATTGATGCGCTTGGATTCTTGAGCAGCTTTTTCATACAAATACACAGGAATGTCCAGCTCCTCTCCTACACGCTTTCCGAGTTTATGAGCATATTTAGCAGTTTCTTCGAGAGTAATTCCAGAAATGGGAACTAAAGGACATACGTCTGTCGCTCCAAAACGAGGATGCTCGCCATGATGTTTGCTCATATCAATGAGCTCTGAAGCCTTTTTTATCAATATGAAAGCGGCTTCAATAACTTGTTCTGGTTCGCCCACAAAAGTGATAACGGTTCGGTTGGTAGCTGCTCCAGGATCTATGTCAAGAAGCTTCACACCTTCAACGGTTTCAACAATATTGGCAATGGTATGTATTTTATCTAAATCGCGTCCTTCACTAATATTTGGAACGCATTCTATAAGTTGTTTTTGCATGGTGACTAATATGGTATTTATTTCAATTCAAAGATAATGATTAGATTAGTTTTTACTTGTTTAGTTTTATAAATTCCTCAGAAAACACAAATGGATGTTAATGTTAGTTTAAACTTTTCTTAAACACATTGGCTAACAGTATTATATCAACTATATTTCTATAAATTTTAATTATTATGAACCGTTTACTATGTGCTATTTTTATTTTTGTTGTTTATAATACTGAGTCTCAAAACCGAAATAAAACCGTTGGTGGCCTTTGTCAAGGTTGTGAAGCCATTTACGAACATGGTACTAAAGTTTTAAAGCCTATTGACACGCTACCCGATTTTAGATTGCTGCCAAATCCAATTAAAATTAGCGGCACTGTGTATGAGATTGATGGTACAACACCAGCAAGAAATGTTATTTTATATGTGTATCATACAAATGACAAAGGAATTTATCCAAAAAAACCCAACTTAAAGGGCTGGGGAAGGCGACATGGATACTTGAGAGGCTGGATGAAAACAGATGCCTCAGGCAAGTATGAATTTTATACCTCCAGACCAGCTTCGTATCCAAATTCAACAGCTCCACAACATATTCATATTACTGTGAAAGAATCAGATAAAAATGAGTATTACATTGAAGATTTTTACTTTAGGGATGATCCTCATATCACTAATAACATTCTTAACAGAAAAAACCCAAGAGGTGGTTCAGGTGTTATTGCACTTGCAAATAAAGGTAGTATTCAAGTTGCCAAGCGAGATATAATTTTAGGATTGAACATTCCTAATTACTAAATTAAAATAAAGCACCTGATTCTTTTCCCATTCTAGGGACAGTAAGATTTGTATCTAATTTTCTATTGGCATTTTTAATGAAATGCGCAGACAATAAAGGCGATGCTTTCTCAATATTTTGATGCACAAAAAAGTCCACTTCACCAACACCTTGCTCTTTCCATATTGCAATACGTTCAACCCAATCATCCAATCTATCATAATCACTTTGGTGGTTAGCTCCAACGTAACGTATAAAGGCATTGTTATTAGTTAAGCGCATGTGCATTAAATCGCGTCGTCCAGCAGTATCAACAATGACGTTTGAAATATTGTTTGCTTCTAATAGTTGATATAAATCTTCTGCAATAGCTTTATCATTATACCAATTTGTATGTCTAAACTCAATAGCCAACGGAATTTCATTTGGCCAGCTTTCGACAAAATTTATAACTCTATCAAAATCCTTAGGTGCAAAATTACTGTGCATTTGCAAGAAGATTGTTCCTAGTTTTTCCTTTAAATTTGAAGCATTATACAAGTAGTTTTCAACTACAGGTTTTGCTTCTTCAGTCAATCGTTTCCAATGACTAATTTCTTGGTTAAGTTTTGGAAAAAACTTAAAATCTTCAGGTGTTTTGCTATACCATTTTGAAAATGTTTCAGCTGGAAAGATTCTGTAAAACGTAGCATTTAACTCTATGGAATTGAACTGTGTCGAGTAATATTCTAATTCATCTTTTGTGCCTCTTGGATAAAACCCTTTTAAATCGGCTCTATTCCATTTAGCACAGCCAACAAACAAATTAAAGTTTGAATTGTCCTTAAGTTTATTCAATACTTGTTTGGTATCAGGATGATCGGGAGGTAAAGTAAAATCAATACTTTCAGGATTATCTACACTTCCAAATTTCATTCGCTTAGTTTTAATCAAAGATAATAAATCAATAACTCAATTTTGTTCAATGTTAATAACATAGTTAACAACGAATAAGAATAACCATCATACTAGCTTATACTTTCTTTACTTTTATTAAAAATCTTTGCCTTATGATTGATAGAGACCTTGACCTAAAGCGCATTCGTCCAGATTTTATGACCACAACTATCAACGACGAAATGTCCACAGAAGAACGTTTTCAAAACTTAGTATTACGTCCAATTATCAAGCTTCAAAGCGATTTGTTTATTGAAGTTTTTAAGAATTACGTTGCAAAACACAAGAATGTGTTTTACGACCTGTCTATTGAAAAACGTATTGATTACATTGGTAATACCATACACAAAGACATGAAGTTTAGAAACAGCATCAAAGGAATGATAATTGGTCTTTTTACCGTTGAAGAGTACAAATTGTACATTCAAAACTCATCAGCTTTAAACAAGCGAATGATGAATATTGTAAAAGAGCGTTTAATTGATAACGTTCAAGCTATCTCTGATACAACAAAACTTGCTGCTGTTTAAATAAGAGATTCGCCATTTAAATTTGTTGTGAGCACATCGCTCATATAATCAAAAAATGGTCTTATGGCTTTAAATGATTTGTCAACTGTATCTAAAAATTCTTGAGAAGCTACTTCTTTATCTGTAAATTTTCTAGTAAAAATATACATTTTCTTTCTTATTAAGTCAATGTTTTCATGTTCCTTATCAAAACCTTTTGGTGCCGTTTTTAGCTCATCTCCTACTAAATCTCCCCAAACCGATTTGAATTTTTTATTACTTATGATTTTTCGCATCTCTGAAGCATCCATTTCAAACTCTTTTCTTATTCGAAATAAATCATCTTTATTGGGCTCCCATAACCCTGTAGCAATAAAACTTTCATTATTTGGCTGAATATGTAAATAATAACCACCTCTTAACTCTGGTTTTTTTCGATGGAAACTACCACCAAAGTGTGTTTTATATGGTGTTTTGTCTTTTGAGAAACGTACATCTCTATATATTCTGAATATCTTTAGTTTATCAACTTCATCATGCGCATTTAAACGCTCATATAATTGATTGTAAAACTGTTTTACTTCTTTCTCTAGTTCTTTAAATTCAGGTTTGTTGTCGTTAAACCAATCACGATTATTATTTTTACTTAAACGCTTGAAGAATGAAAAGACTTCTCTTGGTATTGTTTCGTTCATGTTTATTATTTTGTTTCAAATTACAAAAAGTAAACTACTCATCAAATTCTATTTTATTAAGAATCAAACCTGAAGCAGGTGCAATATAATCCATAACTTCAGTGCTTTTAGGCAATAAGCTTTTTTTAATGTAGTCTAGAGTTATGTCGCCTCTACCTAACTTTATGAGTGTTCCCATCATTAATCGTATTTGGTTTCTACCAAAACCTTTACCAACAACCCTCAAAATATAAGATTTATCTGGAAAGAAGTTTGCAGTGTATAAGTTGTTTTCTTCTAATTCACAAACAGCAATGGTTCTGTTGTATAAACCTTTATTGGATATGCGATAACAATAGGATTTAAAATTGTGATTGCCTTCAAATAACTTTGCACCTTTTTTCATAAGTTCAATATCCAAACCATCTAAAATGGTCGTCATTATGGAAGCGCAAAATGGATGGCATTTTTCACCAGCTGTAAATAGATAAACGTACTCTTTGGTTTTTGAGCTGTTAATAATGTTGAACTCTTCAGTAACTTGTTGTATTGATAAGGCACGAATATCCTGAGGCAAGTTCTTATTGAATAGATTTAAAAATTCAGCTTCGTCTTCAATTTTATGATGAAGGAACAACTCAAAAGCTGCTTCATTTGCCGACACCATAGCATCTGTACGTCCTGCTGCAAGGGTTTTAAAGTAGTTGTCTTCAAGTATATAATTTAAGGTTCTATCAATCATTAAGTGCAACGTTTTTACTTTTGGTTGTTTTTGCCAACCGTGAAATCGATAGCCTAAATATTGGATTTTAAAGAGGTAGAAATACTTTTTTATAAACATAGATGCAAGAACGCCATTTTAAAAAATACTTCAAAATATTAGTGTATCGATTTTAAAACTTCAACAATGTCATTGAGTTTAAAACCTCTTGCTTGTAGTAAGATTAAATAGTGAAACAGTAAATGGGCACTTTCGTTTAAAAACAAGTTATCATTATTATCCTTAGCTTCAATAATCATTTCTACTGCCTCCTCTCCTACTTTTTGAGCAATTTTATTAATCCCTTTTGTGAAGAGTGATGCCACATACGATGTATCTTCTGTAGTATTATTTTTTCTGTTTTCTATAATGGTTTCCAATTCTGAAAGATATCAAATTCATAAGTATTATCTTCATTACACAAGTAAAAAGACCTCTAATGGAAGTCATTAGCTGAAGCTTTTAGTTGGTCTTTCCCACTATCTTATCGATAGAAATACCAATATCATTTAAGAGCTTCATAGAGTCTTCGTTAAGTTTTCCTGATTTTTCAACTACAATTTTTAATTTACTCATCGAAAAAATTATGTTTGAGTAAATTTTTGTTGAAGAGATTTCCACTTTCGTGGAAAAACAAAACCGTTTGATTTACTCAAACGGTTTTAAAATATTTTGGTTTTATTCAATACATTTTCAGCTCTCTTGAGTGCCAGTATGAAAATGACGATGTAATTGAATAAAATTCATTTTGCCTTTTTTGTCTATACAAAGATTGTCAATTAAAAATTACAATTCCAGATCTTTGCAAACATTTTTTAATTATTTCCCAAAATTATAGGCATTCCAGAATCTCCTGAGCCAATAACAATCACCTTACTGTTAGGTGATTCGGCCAACTTAATAGTTGCTTCAATACCTTTATCTTGAAGAATTTTATCGGTTAATGAAGCACTTAAAATACGGTTAGCATCTGCTTTACCTTGTGCCTCAATAATTACTTTTTCTGCTTCTTTTGCAGCAGTTACTAATCTAAACTCATATTCTAAAGATTCTTGTTCTTGTTTTAATTTACGCTCTATGGCATCTTTAATTGTTGGAGGTAAAGTGACATCTCTTACTAACACCTCATTTAATTGAACATATTGTTTGTCAAGTATTTTCTTGGTTTCTTCAAAAATTTCAACTTGAATAGCATCACGTTTAGTTGAATACAAATCGTCTGGTGTATAACGTCCAATAACACTTCTTGCTGCTGATCGAATGGCTGGTTGAATAACACGTTGTAAATAACCTTGACCAAGTGTTTGATGCAAATTACCTAATTCATTATAAACAGGTTGATACCATGCCGAAGCATCTATTTGAATTTCTAATCCGTTTGAAGACAACACTTTCATTTTTTCAAAAAGCTCTTGTTGACGCACTTCATAAACAAAAACTTTGTTCCAAGGTGCAACAATATGAAAGCCTTCTCCCATTGGTGGCTCATCAGTTACAACACCATCTCCAAAGGTTTTAAAAAGCACTCCTGCCTCTCCAGATTCAATTGTTACAGCTGATTTGGCAAAGAGGATAATAAGGACAATAAGTCCGATAATAATTGGTAGTCCAATTTTTGGTAATTTTTCCATTTTATTTTTTTTAATGTTATTAAATAAGTCCGTTGTACTTTCTTAAAAACCACTCTATTGTTAGACTTAAAACGATAAGTGCTAAGAGGTATTTAAAGTCTATCAAAGGTACAACATTTTTATTGCTTTTTTGGATTGTTGTAAATCTAGGATCGTTTAATAAATCATCCATTAATGAAGCTGTGTTAGAGATAAAATAACTATTACCTTTGCTGTTACTGGCAATGCGCTCAAGCTTAGACAAACTAGCATTTAAAAATTGCTTTTCAACATTATAATCCAGTATTTTTGTATGACCAGATAAAACTATTTCACCTCCATTGGCTTCAACTGTAAAATCGTAATCGCCTGGAGGAAGATTATCTAAATTCACTTCGTAACTACTTTGCTGCAATACAAAAGGAACCACAGTAGTAGCATTTGATTTGTTATTATTAATTACGATTTCCAAATTTGCAGAAGCATCAAACTCATAATTTTTATTAAAAAACTGTGCCGTGATTTTTATATTATCACTTCCATTATAGAACGATTCATAATTTACGTTAAGTCTATTTCTACGCTTATTAGAAGCTACGTACTGTACAATTTTACCAATAAAATCATCAAATTGATTAAACGAATTTGTATCTAAATAGTTTTGTGAGCGCCATCTCCAGAGACCTTCGCCAAATAATACAACGCCTCTTTGTCCTGTGTTTTCATAAGTGACCATTAAAGGCTCATCAACTATAGTATTATTAACCTTCTTGAATAGTACTGTTTCTGTTGGAATAGTAAACGTTACACTACCAAATTCAGATTCTACAGGAGGCAAATTATTAAAGTTCAAGCTACCTACTAAAAACGTTGCAAAATTTTCATTATAACCAGCTTGAAAACTTTCTTGTTGTTTTGTAATGTTTTGTTTAAAAGCATCTTGAATAGTGTTTAAGAAATTCCAATCGGTATTAATTCCAGTAATTATAAATCGGTTTTTCCCATCGGCATCTAAAGACTCAAAAACTGGTTTGAATGCACTATTTGGTTGATACAAAATAACCATTTGATAGTTGTCTTTTTGATTTATATAATCTGCTGGTGTCACAATAAATACACTTCGCTGTTCATTGCTCGCAATGGATTTTTTCAACGCACCTACGTCTGGGTGTGTAATTGTACTTACAATTGCTACATTGGTTTTTTGGTCAATAACTTCTAAAGCAAATGGTTTTGAGTTATTTATAATATTTTTCTCGGTTGACAAAGGAGATAATGATGCCACATAACTATTTATACCAACTTTATTTGAAGGTAATGCAATATTTAAAGTGTGTGAGTTCTTGTTTTTTGAAAACTGCAAATTGGTTGAATAAACCGTGGCATTGTTTCGTTTAATTGTGAATTGCGAATTTACAATTGTATTTCCATTATATACAGCGATGACTTCAACTGGAAATTTATTTTTTAAATAGGCATATTTATTTACATTAAGTTGTTGGATTTTTAAATCGGAATACGTTATAGTATCTCCTAAGATAACAGGAAAAATGGGCTGTTTGTATTCTCTTGACGAAAACTCAAAATCTTTACCAAATGTTTGGTTGCCATCTGTAATTAATAGTGTTGGTGATTTAGACTCTTTATAAATTTGGTATAAATTACTAAATACAGAGGTGTAATTAGTTTGTGATTGGTTAAATTTTAATGAGTCTAATTTTTGAAATTCGGCACCAAAACTATAGAAATCAAGGTTGAATTTATCGTTTAATTCTGTGTTGTTTTTTATAGAGGCTAGAAGCTGGTTGACGTTTTGGTCTTGCTCTAGATGCTTAACAGATTCGGAATCATCTACAACTACTACAAGATTCGGTTTTTCATTAAATAGCGTAACTTTTTCAAACTTTAGATTGATTATTAATAATAGGATGCTAAATATTGTAATAAACCTTAAAAATGAAAATATTGGATTTAGTTTTCTCTTTTTAGATTTATATATATACTGAAACAGCGCTAATAAAAG
>CALZKX010000095.1 GCA_945788155.1 uncultured Flavobacteriaceae bacterium | reverse complement strand
TTGAAAAACTTTTTGAGGTAGATGATGTTGTACAAGTAGGCCAAACCATAGCTGTAATAGAAATTGAAGGTAGCGCTAGCGAAGCACCTGCTGTTACAAAACAAGAAACAGTAGAGACTAAAGAAGAAACACCTGCAAAAGCAGTAGCCGATGTTGCTCAAACTGTAGTGGCTGCAAAAGCTGTTGTAGAAACAACAGTAAGTTCTAGTGGAGACAGGTTCTATTCGCCTTTGGTAAAAAATATTGCCAAAAAAGAAGGCCTTTCTCAAGCAGAACTAGGTGGTATTTCTGGAACTGGAAAAGAAGGTCGTGTTACAAAAAACGATATTTTAGAATATATAAACAATAAAGCTAGCCAACCAGCTCCCCAACCAGTTGTTGCTCAACAAACAATGCCAGAGCCAATAAAAACTCCAAACGCACCTGCTACTTCAAAACCAAAGATTAAAGAAACACCAGTTGTAGTAAGTGGCGATGATGAAATAATCGAAATGACCAGAATGGGTAAACTAGTCGCTAAACACATGGTCGATTCGGTACAAACATCGGCTCATGTACAAAGTTTTATTGAAGCAGA
Source organism: uncultured Flavobacteriaceae bacterium (assembly GCA_945788155.1). Taxonomy (GTDB): domain Bacteria; phylum Bacteroidota; class Bacteroidia; order Flavobacteriales; family Flavobacteriaceae; genus Pontimicrobium. Next base: position 3,699 of record CALZKX010000095.1, on the reverse strand, counting down.
TGTGACTAATATTTGGAACTGGAGAAACAAAGTTAAAAACGACTTTAAAAAACGTGAAGGTGAAAACCTGACATTTACACCAATTTTCCTAGAAGCTATTGCAAAAGCATTGCGCGATTACCCAATGATGAACATTTCAGTTCAAGGAGATAGCATCATAAAAAAGAAACATATCAACTTAGGTATGGCTGCAGCCTTACCAGATGGAAACCTGATTGTTCCAGTAATAAAAAATGCTGACCAATTAAACTTAATTGGTATGACCAAACAAGTAAACGATTTGGCAAATAGAGCTAGATTGAATCAATTAAAACCAGACGATATACAAGGTGGAACATACACAGTTACCAATGTTGGAACCTTTGGTAGCATTATGGGAACTCCTATAATTAATCAGCCTCAAGTTGGTATTTTAGCCCTTGGAGCTATTAGAAAAGTACCTGCTGTTATCGAAACCTCTGAAGGTGATTTTATTGGCATCCGGTATAAAATGTTTTTATCGCACTCTTACGATCATCGGGTTGTAAATGGTGCTCTTGGAGGTCAGTTTGTAAAAGCGGTAAAAGAGTATTTGGAGGCTTGGGATTTAGATAGGGAAATATAACATATCCCTTTGAAAAAAGGGATCTCATCATAGAAAATACACAGTTAAAAGAAGTAGTGGTATAGTTATTTTAGGTTTTTGCTGTTGGGAAACAGTATCAAGACTTAGTAGGCGAGAACCAAGCGATAATTTATAGCCATCTTTGTTGTGCTTTCGTTATTTCGTTGTAAAGAGTTTAATTATTGGTTATTTTCTTTAAACGTATTGTAATTAATCTAGCTTCTTATAATCAATTTTTCTATCTCTACTTGCACTAAGGCTAGTTATTTTACCATTTTCACTCTTAAATTCTATTTGTGCAAAAAAATCTTTAACAAAAAATTTGCCTTCTTCATAAGGGAAAATTTTAGTATTAGGAAAATTATTAACTTCTACAAAAAGGGATGTGCCTTCTAGAATGATATTCATTGAATCTTTTGATTTTGACAGGTATTTACCTATATAAGTTTTTAACAGTTCTTTTGATACTTCAATTTCTTTAAAATCAATTTCTGTTGGAAGCAATGGTAAAGGTTCAATTTTTGGGTTCTGTATTTTTAATTCATTATAGATGGATTTTAAAAATTTCACGGATTGTTCCTGCATCCGGTTCAATACTCCTAAAGAGTATCTTTTACGATCTAAATCTCCTAAAATTAGATTTCTCCCTTTAATTGAGGTTATAAATTTTATTCTATTTATTCTATTGACACTATCTAGCTCTTCTTTTGTTTGACTATAGAGAGAGGGAAACTCATAATCTATAGATGTAAAATCGATTACCTCTTGTTCATAATTTAAATAGTGTGAATATTCATCAAAATTCTCAAAAATGAAGTTCATGGCTCTTTTAAAAAAGGCTAAATCATTATTGTAATAGGTATTTATTTGTAAGTTTAAACTTTCGTTATTGGACAACGAGACCAGTCCCAGATTTTTCATTCTACTAAAAGTTAATTCGCTTATATTTAAATCAAGATTTTGTCGGTCCATTATCATTAAAACACTGTCAAGAGGCAGTGTAACTATGTTTTTTGTATTTAAAGCCGCTTCTTGATTTGTAATGCTTATTTCCAAACCCCTTATATGAGTATCTAACATAAATATATCGCCTTGAACCTCTAGCTTCATTTCGGTTAAATATTTATAGCCTAAATCAGATTTCTCCTTATTTTCTTTACTAGTATTGAGTTGCAACGCAATTAAAATTCCAATAACTACAAGTGCAATTTATCCAACAGCATATTTAAGGTACTTTCCGGTTTTGCCTTCTAAAATAAGATTTTGGCGTATATGTTTAAAGAATTTTATCATTGGTTATTGGGTGGTCAATTAAAGCACAATTTTATATGTTTAAAATCGTTTTAATACTTGGATTGCGCTAAGCACAAGTTAATTATACAAGACGCAAACGAAGATAGCTCAATTTTCTTACAAAATCAAACGAGGTTTTTAAAATGCAACCCTTATTTTTTGTTTATTCTATTTACCTTTGTGTTTCCAAAATAGCTGATTAATGCAATTAAACTTAACAAAACCTATTTGTTTTTTCGATCTAGAAACAACAGGAGTCAATATTTCTAAAGATCGTGTTGTGGAAATTTCAATTCTAAAAGTGTTTCCAAATGGCACCGAAGAAAGTAAAACATGGTTGGTAAACCCAGAAATGGTTATACCTAATGAGGTAATTGCCATTCATGGTATTACCAATGAGAAAGTAGCTAACGAACCTACCTTTAAAGAAATTGCCAAAGAGGTTCATAATATGATTAAAGATTCCGATTTAGGAGGCTTTAACTCCAATAGATTTGATATACCGTTATTAGCAGAGGAAATGTTGAGAGCAGATTTGGATTTTGATATGAAAAATCGTGTGGCAGTAGATGTACAAACTATTTTCCATAAAATGGAACAGCGTACCCTAAGTGCAGCGTATAAGTTTTATTGTAATGAAAGTTTAGACAACGCACATAGTGCCGAAGCTGATACCAATGCAACCTACCAAGTACTAAAAGCACAGATTGAAAAATACAACGATTTAGAGAACGATGTTAAGTTTTTGTCGGAGTTTAGTTCTAGAAAAAAGTTTGCCGATTTTGCAGGCTTTATCAATTACAATAAAAAGGGAGAAGAATGTTTTTCGTTTGGAAAGCATAAAGGCAAATTAGTAACTGAAGTTTTAGAGAAAGAACCTGGGTATTTTGGGTGGTTGCTAAATGCCGATTTCCCATTATATACCAAAAAAGTACTGACAGCTATTAAATTACGTAGCTTTAATAATAAATTGTTTTAATTGTCCCCTCGAGTTGTTTTAATTATCCCCTCGAGGATTATCGAAATGAAAATATATTTTCAGTGAAGATACCGAGCGTAGCTCATTAGGGGTGTTTTAATTTAAAGATAAATAATAAGTTGAAACCAAGAACAAAGAACAAAGAGTAAAAATAATGAAACTAATTTGCATAGGTAGAAATTATACCAAACACATTGAGGAACTGGAAAACGAAAAACCAAAAGATCCAGTGGTTTTTTTAAAACCTGATACCGCAATACTTCTTAAAAAACAACCCTTTTTTATTCCCGATTTTTCAAACGACGTACACCACGAAGTTGAAATATTGGTTAAAATCAATAAAGTAGGCAAACATATTAATCGAAAATTCGCACACAAATATTACGATGAAATTAGTTTAGGTATAGACTTTACAGCACGCGATTTACAAAGTGAATTAAAAGCAAAAGGTTTGCCTTGGGAAAAGGCCAAAGCCTTTGATGGCGCAGCAGTAATAGGTAAGTGGCTTCCTAAAAATGCATTTAAAGATGTTAATAATATTAGTTTTAGTTTGCGTAAAAATAACGCCATTGTACAGGACGGAAATACCAACCTAATGCTTTGGAAAATAGATGAGTTGATCGAATATGTGTCAAAATATTTCACTTTAAAGATTGGAGATATTATCTTTACAGGCACGCCAGCAGGAGTTGGCAAGGTAGTTGCAAACGATAAATTAAAAGGTTTTATAGAAAAAGAAGAACTATTTTCAATAACAGTTAAATAAATGGAACAATATTATAAATTGGATAAGCTTCGTGAACTTTCTGGTGATGATCAGGAA
>CALZKX010000094.1 GCA_945788155.1 uncultured Flavobacteriaceae bacterium | reverse complement strand
TGTTTATTAAAAAATAGTGTTTTAAATTTTTTTACCCAAATTTAATTGTCTGATAAAATGATTACTTTATTTAAGTAATACTTTTTTTTGTTGTAAAATGCTTTAATTTAGAGGCTGTCTTTATTGTATTAAAATTAAGGCTCGACTTGTTAGAGTTTATGATTCTCTCAATTCATTTTTTATAACACTATGCCACTACAAACCAATCAGATAAATAAAGCTATCTCTAATACAATTTACGCACTATTGAGCATTTTTGTTCTTAGTAAGGGTGCGCTTTATTCTCCAGATAGCTATGGTTTTTTAGAAATGAATTTTCACCAATCTGTTGGTTATAATTCGGTTTTAAAAATTGTCACAACTATTTTTAACGATAATTTTGAAATACCACTCGTATTTATTCAATTGCTGATGCTAATTCTGGCTTCACAACACATAATAAATACAATCAAAAGTATTTTCAACCCTAATTATGTGTGGCTATTATTATTTCAAATAATTATTTTGTCACCAGCACTTTATTCGCATTTTGTTGCCAATGCCATTTTATCAGAAGGACTTGCCTATCCACTCTTTTTGTTTTTCGTTAGTTTGTTATTAAGAGCGTTTATTATGGAAATAAAAAAGTATTACTATTTCGCTCTTTTTGTGTTGTTTTTTTTAATCCTTGTGAGGGGTCAATTTATAGCCATGACTCTTGTAGTCTTAATACTAGTTGGTGTAGATGTATTTAGATCAAGGTTTAATAAGGAAAACTTAACACTAATTGTGGTGGTTGTATTACTTCCATTTGTTTCTGAGTTAGTTGAAAAAAGTTTCAACAAAATTGTTTACAATCATTTTAAAAGTACGCCATTTGATAATGTGTCCATTATCACAGCAGCATTCTTTGTTTCTGATGCTGATGATTATAGTATTTTTGAAAATGAAGAAGAGCAGCAATTTTTTAAAAATGTATATAGAGTACTTGATAGCCTTAATCTTACAAAAGAAAAAGTTAAGTTCGATTACAAAATGTATGAGGTTTTTCACCGTAATTATAGTTATATATGTAACTATAGTATACATGATAAAGGAATGTTATATTATGAAGCAAAAGGACTGAATAAAAATGAACAACTCCTTGCAGTTAACGAAATATCAGGTAGAATGTTATTTCCGCTTATTAAAGATAATTTTAAGCCATGGTTAAAGCTCTATATAGATAATTTAAAAAATGCCTTTGGTTCTTTTAAACAATTACTACTATATCTTGTTTTGTTAATTGCATCTTGCATTTTATTGATTAAAAAAAAGAATATTATTCTACAGTTCATTTTTGCAACAATGTTAATGGTATTTGCTAATAAGATGATAATTCCTATTGCAGTGCATTCAATAAAAAGATATATGTTTTATACCGATTGGATTATCATCACTATTTTTATTTTATTGTTAAACGAGATTTTTACAAATAACACAATAGTAGATGATAGAGGTTAGTATAGTGATGCCATGTCTTAATGAAGCTGAAACTATTGAAAAGGTTGTTAAAAAAGCATTCTCTTTTTTAGAAAATAACAATATAGAAGGTGAAGTGGTTATAGGTGACAATGGAAGTACCGATCAATCTCAAGAAATTGCAATGTCTCTTGGCGCAAGAGTTATTGATGTTGAGGAAAAAGGATATGGAAGTGCATCAAGATTTGCTATTGAAGCATCTAAAGGAATCTTTATAATTACTGCTGATACTGACGATAGTCACGACCTAGAGAATCTCATGCCATTTATAGAATTGCTTAGAAGTGGACAAGATTTTGTAATGGGAAATCGATTTAAGGGTGTTAAAAAGAAAAATGCAATGCCGTTTTTGCATCGATATGTTGGGAATCCAGTTTTGACATTTATTGGAAACCTTTTTTTTAATAGTAATATTGGCGATTTTCACTGTGGCTTAAGAGGCTTTACAAGAGAAGCTTATAATAAAATGGATTTACAAACATTTGGAATGGAGTTTGCATCAGAAATTGTCGTAAAGGCTACATTAAATAAGTTAAAGATTTCCGAGGTGCCTACAACAGTTTTTCCAGCTGGTCGAACAAGAAAGCCACACTTAAGAACATTTTCTGATGGATGGAGGCATTTACGATTTTTATTAATGTATAGCCCTAAATGGTTGTTTTTAATCCCTGGAGTTTTATGCATTGTTTTTGGCTTATTTTCATCAATATTTATATTTTTCAAGTTTTGGAATATTAATGCAACTTGGTTAGCCGTTACAGCAGGATTATTTTTAATTGGTTTTCAATTCGTTTTTTTCTTTGCTCTAGTAAAAATTTATGCTATAAATAGTGGTTTGTTAAGAAAAAATGAGGGTTACAGCAAGTTGTTCCATGTGTTTACCTTAGAGAGAGGTTTGTTGGCTGGGTTGATATTTTTAATTATTGGTATTGTATTATCAATTTACACTTTTAATATACCACAAGAATTAAGAATAGAGCTAATTAGATATATCATACCTATTACTGTAAGTTTAACATTAGGAGTTCAGCTTGTATTATTCAGTTTTTTCTTTAGTATTTTAGGTATAAATCATCAACAAAACTAAATTTTGGTAGCATAATTTATAATTATAGAAGGAAGACTTGATTAACGCCAATGATTATAAAAGACCTTTTCAGAATAGTTAAAAGGTTTTAGATAGAAAATTAGTATTTTCAAACTATAATAAATAAATTGTTATAGCTATTTTTTCAGTAGAAAAATACAGTAAACATCATAAATCGTTTTGGCATGATTTTGTAGCACAATCTAAAAACGCCACGTTATTATTTTACCGTGACTTTATCGAGTACCATAATAATAAATTTCTTGATTTCTCATTATTGGTTTATTAAAAAATAGTATCTTTCCACATAAACAAAATTGACCTAAGAAATTATATCTAAAGATTTTTTTCAAATTATTAGAGTTAGACATTGGATAAAAAACTTATTTGTTTTTTTACCCATGTTTTTTAATAAGCAATTTTATTCTACAGAAGCTATTATATTAGGTTTACTGGCATTCATTTCTTTTTCGTTTATATCTAGCTCAATTTATTGTTTTAACGATATTGTTGATGTCGAATTTGATAAAAAGCATTTTGACAAAAAAAAAAGACCATTAGCTAGAGGAGCTGTTACTGTAGTCTATGCAAAAAAAATCCTGATTGCTTTTTTTCTTATTGGAATAGCTGTGGGTTATTTTCTTATAGGTTTTGAGTATGTTTCTGTTTTACTAGTTTATTTTATCTTAAATATTTTTTATTCACTTGTGCTAAAGAAGTTTGTTTTTTTAGATATATTAATTATAAGTTTAGGATTTGTTTTAAGAGTTTTGGCAGGAGGAATTGCAACTGAAACTCCTATAACCAATTGGATTTTACTTATGGTCTTTCTTTTAGCCATATTCCTTACCCTAGGAAAAAGAAGGGATGAAATATTGCTTTTTATTGAAACAAATGCTCTAGTTAGAGAAAACATTGAATTTTATAATATTAAATCGATAGATCTGATTTTAAAAATAAATGCGGTAATAATTGTTATTCTTTACATTATTTATAGTTTTTCAATTAACGCCATTATAAATTATGAAAGTAACTATGTTTTTATTACTTCTATTTTTGTAATACTAGGAATGATAAGATATTTTGTACTTATATTAAAAAGGTCTAATTCTGCTAATCCTACTAAAATATTATGGAATGATAATTTACTTCAATTAATAATAATAGCATGGATTTTATGCTTTGGTTTTTTTATTTATTTTTAGAGGCATGGGTAATTATCTAGAACAACTAAAGTCAATAACTAACCTTCCATTAATATTAGGATTTTTGCTCTGTGTTTTTACGGTGTTAGCTTTTCAAGGATTTGATGTTTGTGACGAAGGCTGGTATCTTTCTTTTTATCAGCAAATTTTTAATAATCCTCAATCTGTTGAGTATAATTTTGCTTTTTGGCTTACCGGAATTGTAGGGGGTTTTTGGTATGAGTTATTCCCTAATGGAGGTGTTCTATCTTTTAGGCTATTAGCACTTTTAATAAATTTAGCAACATTACTAATTTCTTATACTATTTTAAAACAATTCTTAAAAAAAGAAGTAGCGCTTTTAAGCTTAACAATGATCTTTTTTATTAATGATTTTGCATTGTTGGCTTTTTACTATAATCACTTATCTAGTTTTTTAGCCGTAATTGTTATTTGGTTATTAATATCTGGTTTAAAAAAGAACCAATTGAAACTAATACTTTTAGCAGGATTAATAACAGCGGCAAATGTTTTTGCTAGGCTTCCTAATATTTTGCTATTTAGTTTTGTTCTTGTTTTTCCAGCTCAGTTTATTTTAGATAAGAAAAGCAATAGTTTTAAAAGCTGTTTAAGAAATGTATTGTATTATTTTATTGGTGCCATATTAGGCTTCGTAATCATTTATATTTTGTTATGGTTTTTCGGTCATTTAGATATCATGAAAAACTCAGTTTTAGGAATTATTGATAAAGGAAGAGCAGAAGATAGTAACCACAATATCATTAGGTTGTTGCAGGTTTATAAAGCTGAGTACGCTGGAATCGTATTAATCAGTTTAAAGTTAATTATAATTTTTTTATTGTATTCGTTTTTTAATAAGTACTTAGAAAAATCTAAATTTTTTAAGTTTGGTTTGCAGGCATTTACTTTTTTGATGTTTTCTTACATAGTTTACACCCAAAATATAAATGTGCTTTATGCATTAGGCTTTTTTGGTGTTTTTGGCATTATTTTAAATAAGACATTAACCATACATTTAAAATTATTAGCCTTTTTGGCATTAATATTCATGGTGCTTTTGCCTTTTGGAAGCGATTATGGGATACATAATGCTGGTTATGTCAGTTTATGGTTTTCAATACCTCTCTTTTTTTGGTATATGCATAACATTAAGGAAGTAAAAATAAGCTGGCATAGTTTTAATTCTTTAAATAATATCTCAATAAGTCAAAACGTAATTAAGCAGGTAGTCATTATTTTTGTCTTTGCATTTTTTATTACTAAGTTTTATAAAATTGGAAACAATAGTTATTTTGATAGAGGTAGTAGAATTAATAAAGTGTTTGCTATAAATAACAATTTAGCCAATGTCTACACAACAGAAAAGCGAGCAAATATTATTAATGATTTACTAGCTGTGTTACATAATTTTGTTGAAGAAGATAATTACCTTTTAGCATATGATAATATTCCTATGGTAAACTATTTAACCAAAACAAAACCTTATATGAGAAATTCTTGGGTTTGGGTTTATGATAGTTTTACCTTTGAGAGGAAACTTAAAGAAGCTGAACAAGAAATTGAGGTATTACCAGTTGTTGTTTTACAAAAATTTGAAACTAAAGGTAATTTTTCAGAACCAATAAATAATTATTTAGACGAAACAAAAGAAGAAAACTACAATTATAAAAGAGGAAGAGTAAAAGCATTGAATTCTTTTCTTGAAAGAAATAATTATATAGTTGTTTGGAGTAATGATTATTTTGACATTTTAAAAGCTAACCCAAACTAATATAATTTTGAAAACTATTGTTGCTTTTGATTTTGATGGAACACTGACAAAGAAGGATTCTTTTATTGAGTTTATTAAATTTAGCAAAGGCAAAGCGATATTCTTTTTAAACCTTCCTTTCTTATTTTTTATTTGGATGTCTATTCAATTAAAGATAATTAATATAGATATTGCAAAAGAAAGAATGTTTAATCATTTTTTTAAGGGTATGTCGCTTAGGGAATTTAATATAAAGTGTGAGAGTTTTTCTAGTGTAATAGATAAGGTTTTAAAAAAAGAAGCAATAAAAACAATTAATGGGTTTAAAAAACCTAATTATAAAATAATGATTGTTAGTGCTTCAATTGAAAATTGGATTCAGCCTTGGGCAAGTAAAAAAGGAATTGATATAGTTATTGCTACAAAAATTGAAAGGAATAATCAAAACATTTTAACTGGACGTTTCAATTCAAAAAACTGTAAAGGGGAAGAAAAAGTACATAGGATTTTGGAAATGTTTCCAAATAGGGAATCCTATAAACTCATTTCATTTGGGAATAGTATAGGAGATAAAGAGCTTATAGAGTTTTCAAACAAGGGATATATGAACTCAATTAAATAATTATAATTTAAGAATTGTATTTAAATAACAAAATAGAATACAAAATGAATAAAAGTGTTTTTAGTTGTTTTAGGTACTCAGTAAAGCATTTTGAGAAATGGCATGATTTTGTAGCACAATCTAAAAACGCCACGTTTTTACTTTACCGTGACTTTATCGAGTACCATAATAATAAATTTCTTGATTTCTCATTATTGGTTTTTAAAGATGAAGTGCTTATTGCTGTTTTTCCAGCTAATAAACAAGAAGATATAATTTATTCACATCAAGGCTTAACTTATGGAGGGCTTATTCTATCGGATAATGTTTCTTTTAATGATGTGATGTTTGCCTATAAGTCACTTTTAAAGTTTCTTGATAAAGAAAAGATTAGCACACTTTATATAAAGCTATTACCTAAAATTTATCATACCTTGCCAAGTGACGAAATGGATTATTTGCTTTTTAAAACCAAGGCAGAATTAACCAGAAGAGACATAACATCTGTTATTGATGCAAAATATAAATTAGCAGTGCAATCTTCAAATAGAAAACGAGGACTAAAAAAAGGGTTAGCCAATTGTTTAAAGGTCATTGAAGTGACCAATTTTGAAGATTTTTGGAATACTATTTTAACTCCAAACCTTAAAGAAAGGCATCACACTACTCCAGTACATTCTTTATCTGAAATAACTTATCTCAAAAAAAAATTCCCAAACAATATTAGACAGTTTAATGTTTTAAAAGGAAATAAAATTGTTGCAGGAGCAACTATTTTTGATACAAAGCATGTCGCACACGTGCAATATATTTCAGCAAATAACGATAAACAACAACTAGGAAGCTTAGATGTTCTTTTCGATTATCTTATTACTGATGCATTTAAAACTAAAAAGTACTTTGATTTTGGCATTTCCAATGTCAATCAAGGCCAGCAAATAAACGAGGGTTTATTGTCTTGGAAGGAATCTTTTGGTGCCAGAACCATTGTGCACGAATTTTATAAAGTTGAAACTAAAAATCATGTAGAACTAAATTCGGTTTTTATATGATACCATTTATGGATTTATATAGTGTTAATGCACGTTTTGATAAAAAATATAAAGAAGCATATACTAAATTTTTATCTTCTGGAAGATATATTTTAGGAAAAGAAGTTGAAACGTTCGAATCTAACTTTGCAAACTATTGTGGCACTAAGTATTGTGTAGGTACAGCAAATGGTTTAGATGCATTGTCATTGATTTTTAAAGCATATATAGAGCTTGGTATTTTGCAAAAAGATGATGAAGTTATCGTTCCAGCTAACACGTATATAGCATCTATATTAGCAATAATTCATGCAGGACTTAAGCCAGTTTTGGTAGAGCCAGATATAGACACTTTTAATCTTTCTCCTAGTAAAATAGAGGATGCTGTTACAAGAAAAACCAGAGCTGTTATGGTGGTTCATTTATTTGGGCAACTTGCAGAGGTAGAGTCAATTAAAGACATATCTATTAAGCATAATTTACTGTTAATAGAGGATGCAGCCCAAGCTCATGGTGCAAAAAATGAGGATCATATAATGGCTGGAAATTTTGGTGATGCCGCAGGATTTAGCTTCTACCCAAGTAAAAACCTTGGTGCTTTAGGAGATGGAGGTTGTGTGACTACCAACAATCAAGAGTTGGCCAATATGATTCGTAAATTAGGCAATTATGGTGCGGTTTTAAAGTATGTTAACGATGTAAAAGGATACAATTCCAGATTGGACGAAATACAAGCCATGTTCTTGAATATTAAGTTGCCTTTTCTTGATTCCGATAACAATCGTAGAATTGAAATTGCTAAACTTTATGCTTCTGGAATAACATCATACAAGATAAAGTTGCCTCATTTTTCTGAAAAAAACAATCATGTGTTCCATCAATTTGTAATTAGGGTAAAGGATAGGGATAATTTTATCAACTATTTAAACAGTAAAAATGTTGAAACCATTATCCATTACCCAATTCCGCCTCATAAGCAAAAAGCTTTACAGGATTTTTCTTATTTAAACCTTCCCATTACAGAGCAAATTCATAAAACAGTTGTAAGTTTGCCCTTGTACCCAACAATGACAAACAAAGACATACAAATAGTTATTGAACATATAAACGCCTACTAGTTGAAAAAGTTTCTAAAATATATTAACAGCA
>CALZKX010000093.1 GCA_945788155.1 uncultured Flavobacteriaceae bacterium | reverse complement strand
TTGTTAAATTTTCTAAAAAAGGGTCTTGCAACCAAAATTCAATATATTCTACATTGGCTTGTTCAAAATCGGTTGATGTTAACTGCCTTGTAATACCTGCCCAAGAATCTTGAGGGTTGTCTAGAATACCATCTTCTGCTCCAGATTGGAAGTTATATGGGCCTCTTTCGGTTGGATAATATGCAAGGTCCAATGAACCAATAATAGTTGGTTGCCCTTGAACTATATCTTGTTGAGGGAAAATCTCTTCAATAAAAATACGTCTGGTATATAAATTGGATATATCGTCGTCGCCAATTCCACTTGGTTTTTGATTGCCATAAAAAATTGGGTCTATAGAGTACCAGTTTAAAAGGGCTCTGTCATATCCATTTTGTACACCATTAGCATCTTCTGGCCCTTCTATATAAGACTGTCCTAATTCCTTTGGTCTACTGGATAGATACCAAGATATTGGAGATAATAAATCTATGGCGTTTTGAGTGCCTTCAAAGTCATCAACATAGGTTGTTGCTTCTCCTTGAAAATCCGATCCTTTTGGTGCTCCTGGCAATAGATAGGCAAACTCTCCTCTAACCGATAAATTAGACTGCACATCTGTATCAATATTAGGCAATTTATTTGCTAATCTTGTTAAGAAAGGGACTTCGGTAGAGAAGTTTCCGTTAACACCAAAAATAGTATTATTTATTGGCTCTGTACCATAGTTAGCTTTTTGAGTAATTGGTCGCTCGTTGAGGTTTAAAAGTGTTGCACCCATCACGAAATTTTCGTTAAACTGATGCTCTATATTTACTCCTGAAAAACGCTTTGTTTGCTGGCCAAATACTGCATTATTTTCAACTGAAACCTGAATGGGTGTATTTGATGCTTGAAGAGCTGGGTCTAGAATTTGAACTGTTCCTATTTGGTAATTAACTGTGTAATCTACACCTTCAACCAACACGCGTCCTCCAGCAGTTACTTTTACTGATCCTCTTGGAACGTTAAATGCTCCAATGGGAATTCCGCCTCCACCTCCTGCTTTATAACGTCCTTTTATTTGGAATTTATTTTTCTCACCATCCTCTAAAGCGGCTGTTTTAGTTGACTTATAGAGTGATGTATATACATATTTTCTTTGATTGTCATTATAATCTATAGAAGCTTCATCTCCATCGTAATCTTCGCTTATACTTGTTCTTAGTGTTTCAAATAAATACTTACCAAAAGGTTCTACATTGGTAAAGATAATTTTTCCGTTTTGTTGAATAACCGTAATTCCCTCTACAAAATCGAAAAACCCATCACCATTAAATTGTGGGTCATTATTATAATTTAACTTATCTAAATTAAACACTCTTAATAGAGGTGTTTCTTCTAATGCATCTTCAGTTGGTGCAGGAGTTGGGAAAGGTGTTCCATCAACTGGTGTAATGAAGTTTACAGGTGAGGTTTCAGTATAAAAAATATTTAATTTAAAATCTTCTCTTTCTAAGTTAAAAGCACCTGTGTTGTAGATGTTTTTCATCATTAAATCCCAAATAGGCTCATCTACATTTGTAACTGTACTTTTAAGCATTTTAAGAATTAAACTGTTGTTAGTTACAACGGTATTTCCTGATACATCGTTAACATCTGTCGCATCTACGCCATCGTTTGCAAATTCCCCTACTTGATAGACTTGATTTCCAACTGTAAATTGATATGCTACAGCTAAAATTTCATCGTTTAGTAAACGTTGGTTTAATGATACATATCCTAATTGTGTGTTTAGTGTAAACTCAGATCCTTCTTGAAGTTTTCTGGCATTTTCCAACTTTCCATAATCAAATCCTTCGTTTATTCCAGGTACTAAAATTCCTGTTTGTACAGTTGCTATATCTCTAATAGCGTTTGTAATTTGTGACCCTCCACCACCAATATTGGTAGGGTCGTAGGCATTGTTTGTATTATCGGGATATGCATTTGGCCCAGCAGTTATATTTACCGCAGATCCAATTTTAGCTGGATTGGATTCTCCTAAATCTTGTAATGCCACAATGTTCCTCACATCGTCTGTTTGGTTTGAACGGTTAGTAACCCAAACCTCAACTCTTGTAATTTGAACAGGCGAATTTATATAAGGATATGTTTGTAATGCAGTATCATAGTTATCTCTAAAGTATTGCGCTAAAAAGAAATGTCTGTTTTCGTCGTAATCCAATCCAAAAAATTCAAAATCCTGAAGGGTTCCTCCACCTTGAGCAACAACTGTTCTGGTTTGCGATTTTTGTTCAGAAAAAATTCCTGTAATGGTTGTTTTGCCAAATTGTAATTGTGTTTTTACGCCAAATAAACTTTGCGCTCCAGTAATAAGTGAACTATTTAATGGCATGCTTACATTACCTACTTCAATTTTTTGAATAATATCATCTTCGGTAGGTGTGTATTCTAACTTAATTAGGTTTTGAAAGTCAAAACTGGATTGTGTGTCATAGTTTGCTGTTACTTGTAATCTTGTCCCAACTTTACCAAGTAGGCTTAATTCAATTCGTTGATCAAAATCGAAGGTGAAATTACTTCTGTTCCTTGGTGAGAAAGATGGGTTGTCTTGTCTGGTATATAAAATTCCTAAATCCATTTCGACCGATCCTTGTGGAATCACTTCAATGGTGCTGCCACCAAAAATCGATTCAAAAAAATCGGATTCTACATAAAGTTCAGGGATTAAATTTTTCTTGGCATCTTCCAAACCTGCCTTTTTACCATCGTAGGCATCAATTTTTTCTTTGTAATAATTTCGTAAATTTTCTTGTGCTACGAGTTTTCTAAACTCTTCGGGAGTTAATATTATTGGGTAATTAATATTTATTCTTCCTAAGCTTTGATTAAAAATATATCTATCGGTTAAAGGATCATAGGTGTACTTAGACACAATACTATCTGGATTTGGCAATAATAAATTTCCAAACGAAAACGTCGTACTTGTAGAATCTCTAACTGTAGGTTGTTGCGCAAAAGAGGTAATATATAATAGTAACATTATGCTTGACAGCATATATGTTCTAGTAGGTATGTAAAAATTAATGTTGGTGACTTTCAAATCAATTATAATTTTTTTAAGGCTTCTTTTATAATAGCTTCGACACTTGCTTCTTGGTTACCTGAAACAATTTTATCTACAACCCGTTCAGACTGCTTTTTGGTAAAACCAAGAACTTCTAATGCAGATAACGCTTCATCTTTATTAGTATTGCTTTGGAATGTAATCCCATCGTCGATATCGTAGGCTTTTAAAATTTTGTCTTTTAGCTCTATTACAACGCGCTGTGCGGTTTTAAGGCCAATACCTTTAACCGATTGGATTAATGCTATATCTTCAAGTGCAATTGCTTCCCTAACTTGTTTAGGTGTTAAGGACGATAACATGGTTCGTGCTGTACTTGTTCCAATACCACTTACGGAAATAAGCAGTCTAAAAATCTGTCTTTCACCAAGCGATGAAAACCCATATAATGTGTGTGAATCCTCTTTTATATGAAGATGCGTATACAATTTTAGATGTTCTTGATTGGGTATTTGAGAATATGTATGCAATGAAATATTGAGCATATAGCCAACGCCATTACAATCTATCACAACATCTGTAGGGTTTTTTTCAACAAGTTTACCTTGTATATGCGTAATCATAGATTTGGTTTAGTTACGCACCAAATGTAATAAAATAATTATACATTATAACGACATAATCAAACCGCAGAGCCTAGTTTTACGCTCTTTTTTGTTTTTTTTGAGCATCAATTACCGCAATTGCTGCCATATTCACTATTTCATCGACTGTTGCATCGAGCTGTAAAATGTGTGCTGGCTTCTTTAATCCCATCATAATTGGGCCAATATTTTCTACTTTATTTAGTTCTTTTAATAGCTTATAGGTAATGTTTGCTGAGTCTAAATTAGGAAATATCAAGGTGTTAACTTTTCTCCCAGCTAATTTTGAAAAAGGAAAAATGTCTTGTCGCATTTCATTGTTTAGTGCAAAGTCTGTTTGAAATTCTCCATCGACAATTAAACTTGGGTAAAAACGATGTAAATACGATACTGCTTGTCTTACCTTTGAGGCTTTTTCGTTATTGGAAGACCCGAAATTTGAATAAGAAATCATTGCCATTACGGGTTCTAAGCCAAACATTTTTACTGTGGTAGCAGTCATTTGTGCGATTTTAGCAAGATCTTTTGATGTTGGATCAATATTAATAGAGGTATCACTTAAAAATAATGGGCCTCTTTGTGTCATTAATACATTTGTTGTTGCAATTCTTGTTGCTCCTTTATCAAGCCCAATGAGTTCTAACATTGGTTTTACCACTGTTGGATAATTTCTTGAAAAACCTGAAATAAGGGCATCAGCATCTCCTTCATTTACCATCATTGCTGCAAAATAATTACGTTCTCGTAATAATTTTCTAGCAGCAAGTTGCGTTATTCCGCGCCTTTTGCTCTGATTCCAATAGGTTTCTGCGTAAGCATTTTTCCGTTCTTCTTCTTCATCAGATTTTGGGTCGATTATTTCAACATTAGCCTCAAACTCAATTTCTTCTTTAAGTTGTTCAATTTTATCACGACGACCCAATAAAATTGGTGTGGCTATACCTTCTTCATGAGCTATTTGTGCTGCCTTTAAAACGGTTAATTGATCTGCTTCAGCAAACACAACACGTTTAGGATTTAGTTTTGCACGACTGTGTAATAAACGTACAAGTTTGTTGTCGTGTCCTAATCGTTGTAATAAATGTTCTTCATATTTGTCCCAATCTTCAATAGGCTCGGTCGCTACACCACTATCCATTGCTGCTTTTGCCACAGCTGGTGGCACTACACCTATTAATCTTGGGTCAAAGGGTTTTGGAATGATATAGTCCCTCCCAAAGGTCAATCGTGTTTCGCCGTAAGCTACATTTACTTGTTCTGGCACAGGTTCTTTTGCTAAATCGGCCAAGGCAATAACAGCCGCCTTTTTCATTTTTTCATTTATAGAAGTCGCTCTAACATCTAGGGCTCCTCTAAAAATAAAAGGAAACCCGAGCACATTATTTACTTGGTTTGGATGGTCACTACGTCCTGTTGCCATGATAATATCTTTTCTGGTATCTACAGCCAATTGATATGCTATTTCTGGGTTGGGATTTGCCATAGCAAATACTATTGGATCCTTTGCCATGGTTTTTAGCATCTTTGGTGTTACAATATCTGATGTAGATAAGCCAATAAATACATCAGCATTTTTCATGGCATCATCAAGAGTAGTGATGTTTCTTTGTGTAGCATATTCTGCTTTTTGAGATGTTAAATTATCTCTGTCTTTTCTAATTACACCTTTACTATCTAGCATGACAATATTATCGCGTTTGGCTCCAAACGATTGATACAGTCTTGTACAAGAAATGGCCGCTGCTCCTGCTCCACTTATAACAATAGTAACATCTTCTATGTTTTTTTTAATAATTTCTAGAGCGTTCAATAATGCAGCAGCTGAAATAATGGCTGTACCGTGTTGGTCGTCGTGCATTACAGGGATATCGAGTTCTTCCTTTAAGCGTCTTTCAATTTCGAAAGCTTCCGGAGCTTTAATGTCTTCGAGGTTGATGCCACCAAAAGTTGGTGCTATATTTTTGACTGTTTGAATAAATTCTTCAACATTTTCGGTATCAACTTCTATGTCAAACACATCAATATCGGCAAATATTTTAAAAAGCAAGCCTTTTCCCTCCATAACTGGTTTAGAAGCTTCTGGGCCAATATTGCCCAAACCTAAAACAGCAGTTCCGTTTGAAATTACAGCTACTAAATTTCCTTTCGCAGTATATTTATAAGCATTTGCTTTATCTTTTTCAATCTCTAAACAAGGTTCGGCTACTCCAGGCGAATAGGCTAAGGATAAATCTCTTTGAGTTGCATACCTTTTTGTAGGTACTATTTTTATTTTTCCAGGAGTTGGCTTTGCGTGGTAAATTAAGGCTTCTCTTCGTTTGCTTTCCTTGCTCATATTACAGTCTGTTAGCTATGAATTGGCAAAGGTACGACCTAGAAATTAATAGCCCTAATCTTTTAAAAATTTAATGTTTCTGGTAAGTCCAGAAAATTTTGTGCGTTTTACTGCCGATTTTTTAAACACTTTCTTAAAGGTGTCTTCAGTGATTTCCTCCCAATCTTTTTTGGTCATATCCACTAATTCTGGATGTGGATTAAATAGTGGTTCGTTGTGTGCTTTTGAAAAACGGTTCCAAGGGCAAACATCTTGACACACATCGCAACCGAACATCCAATTATCGAATTGCCCTTTAAATTCTGAGGGGATATTATCTTTAAGTTCTATAGTAAAATACGAAATGCATTTGCTTCCATCGACCACATAAGGTTCGGTAATCGCTTGTGTTGGGCAAGCATCTATGCATGCAGTACAAGTACCACAATGGTCTGTAACAGGAGTGTCATAATCTAATTCTAAATCGATAATCAATTCTGCAATAAAATAAAACGAACCTACTTGTTGGGTCAATAAATTACTATGTTTTCCAATCCAACCCAAGCCAGATTTTGCTGCCCAAGCTTTATCTAAAACTGGAGCCGAATCTACAAATGCTCTTCCGTGTACTTCTCCAATTTCTTCTTGAATATATTGTAGTAATTGTTTGAGTTTATCTTTTATAACAAAATGATAATCTGTGCCATAGGCATATTTACTGAGTTTTGGGGCGGTTATGTCTTTTTGAGTTTCAGAAGGAAAATAGTTTAGTAACAACGACACTACGCTTTTTGAACTTTCAACCAATTTTGTTGGATCGAGGCGTTTGTCGAAAT